>JAQWPM010000011.1 GCA_029245345.1 Longimicrobiales bacterium | reverse complement strand
GGGGCCGGTCCTGGAGAACCGCGATATCCGGACGTTGGTGGCGCGCTGACGATTCAGAACGCCTGACCCGCTTGCCGACCGGGGCTCGGCACCGCATGGTGGTCTACCTGTGAATCACAGGACCGTTGGCGAACCCGAGCGCGGGTCGGGCCCCGCGGTCCCAAAGTTGGAGCATCACTATGCGGACACGGATTTTAGGTGCGGGTTGCACAGCACTTCTGACACTGGCCCTCACTGTGTCGAGCGCTTCTGCGCAGACGGCGGAGACGCGTTACGGCCAGTGGAAAATGCAGTCCAGTGCTCCGCCGCCGTCGAGCAACATCATGACGTACGAGCCTTACATGGACGGCGGCATGAAAATCACGGTCGCTTCCGTCAACGGAGATGGCCGCGCGAACGAATGGGGGTACGCCACCACGTTTGACGGTGAATTCCGTCCGGTGGTCGGCCAGGAGGGGAGAGACACCGCAGTCGAGTTTATCGACGAACGTGCGACCCGAATCACCAATCGGGCCAACGGCCGGGTGACTCAGGTCATCATCAACACACTCTCAGAAGACGGCAATACGATCAGCAACGAATACGTCCGCCTGGATGAAGACGGGAAGATCGTTTCGGTGGGTCACGCCATCTACGAACGGATTCGGTAAAAACCCGTGACGATCTCTCTCGAGTGGCGGTACCACCGCCCTGGCTGAACAAGCTGTAAACGCACTCAAGAGTTTCTTGAGACGAATGCAGTGGCTGACGGCGAAGTCCAAAGCGCGGGTAAGGCTCCGGTAGAAGGAAAGGCCGCGCTCGGCGTTTTGGGCGGTGTTACCGATCTCTACGTCGCCAAAGGCAAGAACGTGCTCCACGTGGACCTCGCAGCGGAGCGTCCGCCGGATGACGATCTGTTGGCACTGCTACTCGGCCGCTCTGGCAAGCTGCGCGCACCCACGCTCAGGTCTGGAGCCAGACTTCTGGTCGGATACAACCAGGACATGCTCGCCTCGGTCTTGATGGGCGGATGATTTGACCTCGAATCCGATGGATCATCTGGTCTTCGTCGCCCGCGACCTCGACGAAGGAATCGCCCATATCGAGGGGCTTTTGGGCGTGAAGATGCAGCCCGGTGGTTCTCACCAGGGCAGAGGGACGCGCAACGTGCTGCTGGCGCTATCTGAAGACACCTTTTTGGAGGTGCTCGGGGTCGACCCGGCTCAGCCGGAGCCCTTTGAGCCGCGGTGGCTGGGGGTCGATGCGGTGACCGAGCCGACGCTGGTCACCTGGGCAGCCAAGAGCAGTGATCTGCCGGCCGTGGTGGCTGCGGGACGTGCGGCGGGTGTCGATCTCGGCGAGCCGAGCACGGCGAGTCGCCAGAAGCCGGACGGCACCACGATCGCTTGGGGCTTCTCAGACCCCCGTGCTGAGCGAAACGGCGGCCTGATTCCGTTCTTCCTGGACTGGGGAGACACACCGCACCCAGGGGCGAGCTTGCCGCAGGAGTGTTCGTTTGTGGACATCACGGCCGAGTGTCCGAATCCGGAAGAGCTCCGCGCGCGGGTCGAAGCACTCGGCCTAGATATGGTCGTTCGCTTCGGAAAGGTACCTCGGCTCGCGGCTCGAATCCGGACACCGCACGGAGTGGTTGAGCTGCGTTAGAGATGTACCAGAGCCGGGCAACTGCCTTCCTAATGATGTAGGTCCAACACTAGAAAGCACTCTAGTCGGGAGTCCCATGCACACCGTTCGAACGATCGCCGCCGTGGTCCTGCTTGCCGGCGGGTGCGCTGTCGGCCTGTCGGCTCAACAAGTCGGTCAGTACCAAGGTTTCTCGATTGGGGGGACGCGTTCTCATCAGGTGTGGAAGCCCAAGGTCGACACGTCCAGCCGGTCCGGATTCCTTGCCAACTACTTTACGGACGTGCCGTCCCCACTCGGTCCATTCCGGATTCGTGTCGGCGCCGGGTATGCGCAGCGAGGCGGGTGGGTCGAAGGTGACTTTGATGGTGAGCCTCTCACGGGCCAAACCCGCAGCGAGTGGTTGGCGATGCATCTCGAACTGAAACTCGTTGCGTCGCTTGGTTCATTTCATGCCTTTGCCGCGGCCGGCCCTGCCTACAGCCTGCACCTGCGAACCCGACAGGACGCGATCCTAGGGCAAGTATTGTTCGAAGAACAACCGAAATCTTTCAGCGTGACCGGGAGTGGCGGAGTCGGATTCACACTCGCCTCAGGCCGCGTGGCAGAGCTGGAAGCCCGATGGGTCGAAGGACTGACCACCGTGCGGTCTGGGTCTTTCGTGAAGGTCCGCGACCAGTCTCTGGAGCTTATGCTGCGCATTGGGCGTTGAAGGTGCCGTCTTGACCGAGCAGGCCTGCTTCGCGAGCGTTTCAGCGAGCTCAAAAATTACTTGAGCGCAGATAGTGATCGCGGAGTGCGGACAAGCCGAATTACTTCGCAGATCGCTTTACCAAGGAGCACGTATGCGTACGACCGGAACCGTCAAGTGGTTCAACGATCAGAAAGGCTTTGGCTTCATCACGCCGGCGGACGGCAGCAAGGACTGCTTCGTCCACCACAGCGCGATCCAGGCCGAGGGCTTCAAGACTCTCGCAGAGGGCGCGACCGTTGAGTTCGACATCGTCGACGGAGCCAAGGGCCCTGCCGCTGAGAACGTGGTAGCGAGCTAGAAAGGTTCAGCACGAATTGGGCGGGCCGTTCCTAAAGTCGGGGACGGCCCGTTTTTTTGTTGCTTCTGTCGTCCCGGGAGGACGGCGGCACCACCCTGCACCTCGTGGAGACCGGGTTCCGGACCGAGCTCCACCATACGCAGAACACAGGTGGGTGGGACGAGGAGTTGGCTGAGCTGGTCGTTTTGGTCTCTCGGCATCCTTGACCGGACGATTCTGACGGGGCTCCCCTGCGACTTCACCCTGAGGGCGTTTCAGCACTATCAGAAGTCCGGTCTGGGCATGTAGCTTGTCGGCCCCTTCCGCCACAGGACATCCATGAAGACTAGAAGGAAGACGCGCACCTGGGCCGTGGCGGCGTTGGTGGCTGCGTCGGGCTGCGCGGGCGAGGCGGCGAACGCAGAGACCGAGGCAGCTGTGACCGCAGAGCTTTCCGGCACCTCCTTGGAGTTCCAGAACCTGCGGCGGACTCTCGAGATCGCCCACGGCAAGTTCAACCAGCTTGCCGAAGCCATGCCGGAGGGCAGCTACGCCTGGCAACCCATGGATGGGGTTCGCTCTGTAGGTGACGTCTACCAGCACATCGCGGCGGACAACTATTTCGTGCCGTCACTCATGGGCATGACCGCCCCTGAAGGCACTGGAATTACCGATGACGTCATGACATTCCGTGCATTCCAGGAAATCGACATGACCAAGACCGAGATCGTGGGCCATGTGAACGCGTCGTTTGAGTTCATGTTGGCGTCCATGGATGCCACGTCCGAGGAACTCGACCGCGCGGTGGTGCTCGGGTCGTCCGACACGACCGTGGGCGACGTGTGGATTCGTGCTATCACGCACCTGCACGAGCACCTGGGGCAGAGCATCGCGTATGCTCGTTCGCATGAGGTTGTGCCGCCCTGGAGCATGTAGCGCGTTAGCGCTAGGGAATGCTTGAGCCGATGGCCGCCGCGCAGAACCCGTTGGCTCCTTTCCTCCAGGCCCAGGGTGCGATTGTGTTGGACGGTGGCCTTGCGACGACGCTCGAAGAAATGGGCAGTCAGCTCGACCCGAAGTTGTGGTCTGCGGGCCTTTTGCGAGACGACCCGGACGCGGTGAAGGCCGTTCATCGTGCCTTCCTGGAGGCAGGGGCGGATTGCATCGAGACGGTGGGGTATCAGGCGAGCTTCCTTGGCTACGCAGATCTCGGAATTGCCGAGCCTGACGCGACCGACCTCTTCGATCTCTCGGTGCAGCTCGCGGTGGAGGCTCGAGATGCGTTCTGGAGCGGTCTAAGGGGCCCTAACGACCGAATCCGTCCAATCGTAGCCGCGAGTGTCGGCCCGTTTGGAGCGTATCTGGCGGACGGCTCTGAATACCACGGGCGTTATGGGGTGGGACGGGCGGAGCTCGACGAGTTTCATCGTCGTCGCTTCCAACTGTTGGCGACCTCTGCCGCTGAGTTGATCGCCTGCGAGACCGTGCCGTCTCGCCTCGAGGCAGAGGTGCTTCTCGATCTGATCTCAGACACCCCCGATGTATGGGCCTGGCTCAGCTTTTCCTGCTGTGACGGGGAGCACATCAGCGATGGGACTCCCGTGGCCGAGGTCGCCGCTCTGTGTGAAGATGTGGACCGGGTCGCTGCCATTGGCGTGAACTGCACGGCCCCTGAGCATGTAGCCGACCTCATCGATGCGATTCGGCCCGCGACGGCCCTCCCCATCTTGGCCTATCCCAATTCGGGTGAAGGCTACGATGCGAAGAGAAAGACATGGGTAGACGGACGATCCCAAGCTGATGTCGCCACGAGTGCGGCGGGCTGGATCGACCGAGGTGCGGAAGGTGTGGGAGGGTGCTGTCGAATCGGTCCGGATGCCATTCGTCTGCTTCGGGATCGCGTCGTGGTTTCCTCCGGTTAGCCAGGGGCGTAGGCTTCACCCCTACCCATTCCCTGGAGAATTCAGTGCGAAGGTCCGTCTGCATGACCCTGATCACCGCCGCGGCGGTCAGCGTAACCCTCACTTCGTGTGCCGACTCGGTGCCGGAGACGGAGGCAGTCGCCACAGAACCGATGGCGAAAGCCGTTCCCGATGTTCAGGCGATGAACGCTTTCTACTACTACGACAACGTGGATGCTGCCTGGACGTTCTATAGGGACGTGCTGGGCTTCGAGACCGTGGCCGACTACGGCTTCGCCAAGATCATGCGAGTCGCGCCGGCGTCGTATTTGACGCTGGTCGATCAGGCAGAGGGTATGCACTCGTCGGATGAGCCGAAGAGCGTCACGCTGGCTGTAGTCACGGAGCAGGTCGAGGGGTGGTACGAGTATCTCACAAGCGCGGGTGTCATGATGCGCGGCGAGATGAAGGAGTACGAGGCGGGTCGCCCGCATGACGGGTTCGTAGCGATCGACCCTGAGGGATACCTCCTCGAATTCGAGCGCTTCAACCCGCACCCGGAGAACGTCACGCTGATGCCCATGCTCGCGCAGATCGAGCCGCTGGGGCCAGCGGGTGGCGACCGGCCCTCAGAACTGACGGTCCAGGCTACGGTTCTGTGGTTGTACTACCGGGATATCCCCGCCATGGAGTCGTTCTACGAAGAGCTTCTCGGTGTGGACCTGTTAGTCGACCAGGGCTGGGCCAAGGTGTACGAGGCTTCGCGGACGGGGTTTGTCGGGCTTGTGGATGGCGAGCGGGGACTCCACAACGCCACGGAAGAGAAGGCGGTCACCGTTTCTTTTATCACGTCCGATGTTGCCGCTTGGTTAGAGAGAGCGAAGAAGCAGGAGCTCTCGCTGAGGACGCCGGATCTCACTGATGAGAGTGGCCGCGTGTCGGTCTTCGTCGGGTATGACCCTGAGGGCTATTTCTTGGAGTGGGACACCTTCCTGGACGTGGAGGGCAACGAGACGTTGTTGCCCCTCTTGGCCACGGAAGCCGGGAGATAGGGCGGGGGCGCCATGAATGGCCTGACTCAAGACCAAGTAGCGGAGCTCTGTGAGGAGCTGGGCCGGCAATCCAAAAAGCTCACGAAATCGATGAAGGTCACCGGCGAAGCGTTGAAGCCGGTCGTGCTGGATCAGAGTGCTGTTGGCCGCCTAAGTCGTATCGACTCGCTGCAGAACCAGGGGCTCACGAAGAATCTTCGTGAGCGAGAGGTAGTGAAGCTCGCCTTGTTGAGAGAGGCGCTGGAACGCCTCGAAGCAGGCACCTATGGCGTCTGCACCGGGTGCGGGGGGGCGATTCCGTTCGAGCGCCTCTTCGTGTTCCCAGAGACACCTGAGTGTGCGTCCTGTGGTTAGACGAAGGAGACGGACCTCCGGTTCAGAGCGACTATCGCACCTCTTCTCCCTTGCCGGGTCCGAAGCCCCGGCCCTAGTCTGCCTTCCCCGGGGACACGCCTGTTCCCGGACGCCTGACCGTATAGCCCATTTCGGCCATCTGATGGACCGGGGGACTCAATGAAAATGCACCACTCGATGTCACGCCTCTCAGCCGTACTTCTAGCCTTGGCGATCGTGTTGCCAACGCTCGCTTCGGCCCAGCAGATCCCCTCACCAGAGGCCTTCTTCGGCCACGAGATGGGGGCGGACCGGAAGCTCGCCCGGTGGGACAAGCTGGTCGAATACTACGAGCTGATCGGGAACGCGAGTGACCGCGTAGACGTGCGCACCGTTGGTGAGAGCACCCTGGGCAATCCATTCCTGATGATCTTCGTTTCGACTCCCGAGAATTTGGCGAAGCTGGACGAGATCAAGCGAATGAATGCGATCCTCCAGGATCCGCGTGGGCATTCAATGGCTGAGGTCGACAACGCGGTAGAGAACAGTAAGGTCGTCTTCGTGCAGTCCTATGCTCTGCACTCCACGGAAGTCGCGGCGAGTCAGTCGGCTGCGGAAATCATGTACGACTTCGCTACCCGCACGGACGACGGGATCCAGGAGATTCTTGAAAACACGGTCTCGATCATCGTCCCGGGGATGAACCCCGACGGGAATATCATTGTCACCGATTGGTACAATCAGTGGGTCGGGACGGAATACGAAGGTGCGAACCCACCGGAGCTCTATCACCACTACATCGGCCACGACAACAACCGTGACGCGTTCATGCAGAACACGGTCGAGTCACAGTACGTTGCCGAGTTGATGTTCCAGGAGTGGATTCCCCAAGCGTACATCGATCACCATCAGATGGGCCCCAACACGGCGCGCATTTACCTGCCGCCCTACGCGGAGCCGATCCGTCCAGACGGTGATCCGCTCGTTTGGCGTGAGATGACGTGGTACGGCGCGCATATGGCGCTCAAGCAGGACGAAGCGAATCTGCAAGGAGCCATCGGTGCGGCCATTTATTCCGGTTGGGGCCACTTCGGCTTCCACTGGATCACGCCGTTCCATAACATCGCGGGCATGCTTACCGAGTCGGCCAGTGCGCGTCTCGCGACGCCACTGTATGTGCATCCGGACCAGTTGAGCGGCTCCAGGCAGCTCCCTGAGTACGAAGCACAGACGACGTTCCCCAACCCATGGCCGGGTGGCTGGTGGCATGTGCGGGATATCGTCGTGCGCCAGATCAACGCCACGTTTGCGCCGCTGGAGATCGCAGCGAAGAACCGCGAGACGGTGCTCCGCAATGCGTACCTAAAGGCGAGTCGCCAGACGCAGCGCGGGCTCGAAGGCGACACAAAGGCCTATGTGATCCCCGCGGACCAGCACGATCCGCTCACCATGACCAAGATGGTGAACAAGCTTTTGGGTCAGGGCATCACCGTTGAGCGCGCCCCAGCTGAGTTCCAGCACGAGGGTCGTGTGTACGGCGAGGGCAGTTACGTCGTGTCCATGGCGCAGCCGAAGCGGGGCTTGATCCGTTGGTTGCTCGGGCAGACGTACTACCCTGACAACACCTATACGCGGACAGCAGAAGGGAATCCGATCCGCCCGTACGACATGTCGGCGGATGTGATTGCCGAGTTCATGGGCGTTCGCGTGGATCCGGTCGGATCGGCCATTGAGGCGCGCCTGAGTGTGGTTTCCGGAGAGATCACGCCGCAGGGCGCGGTCTCGGCGGGCTCGGCAGGGTATGTGATCGACGGCCAGCTGAACGATGCGTTCAAGGCCGTGAACATGCTTTTTGAAGCGGGAGCGTCCGTCCGACGGGCGAGTGAGGACGGCAACGGCGTGAAGGCCGGCGACTTCATCGTCGGTCCGGGTACGTCTGAGGCGACAGCCCGTGCAATCGCGAACGAGACGGGTGTCGACTTCATGGCTCTCAACTCCGATGCCTCGGCGGTGAGCCATGTCGTTCAGGAGCAGCGCGTCGGCATGTACCAGCGCTTCTACGGCGGGAACATGGATGAAGGCTGGACACGGCTGATGCTCGAGAACTTCGGCTTCGACTACACGAGCATGTTCGACGACGACATCCTAGAGGGCGACCTGCACGAGAAGTACGACGTCATCATTCTCCCTGCCGACAGTAAGACCATGATGATGGGTCCGACGGCGGGCGGTGGTGGTCGCGGAGCCAATCCGGCCGCAACACCTCCCGAGTATCGGAGTGGCTTCGGTCAGGAAGGCGTAGACGCTTTGGAAGCGTTCGTACAGAATGGGGGCCAGTTGGTCACGTTTGCCCAAGCGGGTGATCTCGTGCTCGACGAGTTCGAGGACGTGCCTGTGACCAATGCGGTTCGCGGAATGTCCGGCAACGAATTCTGGTCGCCCGGCTCAACGCTCAAGGTGAAGGTGGACAACACTGACGCGTACGGCTTTGGGATGCCGGAGGACGCACTCGCGACCTTCCTCGCCGGAAGTCAGGTGTATGAGACGCGTGGTGGCGCTCGCAGCGCCGACGTGAAACGCATTGCGACCTTCGTCGATCGCAACATCCTCCAGAGCGGATGGCTTCTGGGTGAAGAGGAGATCGCCAACAAGGCGGCGGTGATCTCGCTGAAACACGGCCAGGGCAGTGTGCTCATGATCGGGTTCCGCGCTCAGCACAGGGCCCAGACGCACGGGACGTTCAAATTGCTCTTCAACGCACTCGTGACGCGGGCACAGGTGGGTTCGGCGATCGCTGCCGGCGGCTGACGCAGAGGGCGGGTTGAACGTGCTCGGAGAACCCATGGACTCATCCACCCGCCCCGAATCCGAAGCAGTCTTTGATGCCCTCGTGGCGTTCAGGGACGAGCCACCGCCTTCGGATCCCACGTCGGTGGGGTGTGTGGTGGCCATTATCGCGATCATCGTGCTCGTATTCATGCCGGTTTCGGTTCGTTTCACCACGGTGGCTCCGAGCACGATCGGTCTCATTGGATTGGGTGTGGCAGCAGTCGCGGTGATCGGCACACTCATCGGAATTTTCGGGGGCGGCACCGTGCGCAGCGGTAGGGCGGCCGACGTCGAGAAAGCCGTCCAAGTGCTCGTGGACGGCTTTCCAGGTGCTGACCTGGCCACGCTCACCCGTGCCGCAGTGCGGGTCTTGGATCAGTCCACGACCAGCGCCGGCCCGTCGACGCTCCCGACGTTCGACGCCAAGGAGGTTGCCGCCGACCTTGGCGACGTACTTCCGTTTGTTGTGGACGTAGAGCGCATCCTGCTCGAGCGCGACGCGGTGCATCCCTGTTTCACACAGCTCGACCCGCCATCACGGGCTGGATAGGCAGAAGAGCTTAGTTCCCGGTCGTGTTCTCCGTCTCGATCGTTGCTCGGATGATCTGGGTGAGTTCTGGGAATTCGGCGTCGAGATACTCATTCCCGCGCGCTTGAGCCATGGCCGCGTATGGACCGTCGCCCCGGGGAGGTCCTTCGCCGTACCCGGTATAGATGGCGTCTACGGCATCCATGCCCTCAATCACCTCGCCAAACGGTGCGAACCCGCTGCCGTCCAAGTTCGAGTTGTCTCGGAAGTTCACGAAGAGCTCCGTCGTGCGTGTGTGCAGCCCGCCCTTCGCGAAGGTCATGCGTCCCCGGGTGTTCGACTGCCTGACCGGGTCGTCGACGATGTAGGTGTCCTTCCAGGCCTGGTTTACATACGGGTCCCCGTTCAGACCGAACTGGGCCATGAAGTTCTCGATGGACCGGTAGATGCGCACGTCGTCGTAGAACCCGTTTGAGACCAGGTTGTAGAAACGGTCGACTCCCAATGGTGCCCAGTCCCTATGGACTGCAACGACGAACTCTCCCCCGCTGGTCTCGAAGCGGACGTTAAAGTCCGCAGGCGCTGTCTCGATAAGTCGGGCGGGCCTGAGTAGCGGATTCGCCGGTTGTCGGGGCACGTCCTCTCTCTCTCCGCCGCACGCGATAGCAGAGAAGCTCAGGACCACGGTCATTGCGAGGCTTAGGTGTCTACGGATCAACGGGGTCTCCGGTTCTGTGTGTCCCCACGATGTGGGATGCCGAGTGGCCACAGTCAAGCGTCCGCCCTTGCGGCCTTCGTGGGATCGCAGGAAGCTGCACTCCTTACACGACATTTGGCCCGAGTATCTAGTGCTTATGATCGATCTGCGCAGCGACACAGTTACGAAGCCGACGGGTGCCATGCGGGCCACGATGGCAGCAGCCGACGTCGGTGACGATGTGTACGGGGACGACCCCACAGTCAATGAACTTGAAGCCCGTGTGGCAGATGTCTTGGGGAAGGAAGACGCTGTCTTCGTCCCGACGGGCAGCATGTCCAATCAAATCGCGATCAAGGCGCACACACAGCCGGGTGACTTGGTTCTCATCGACCGGCTCGCTCACATCATCCGAGCTGAGGGCGGAGCAGGGGCTGTGGTCAGCGGCGTGACCATGGGCCACCTAACGGGGGTACGAGGGATCTTCACAGTGGATGACGTTGAAGGTGCGATGGAGCCTGGGCATCGGTTCAACCCCACAACGCTCAATACTCCGCCCACGTTGCTTGTCGCCGAGAACACGAACAATGGTGGGGGCGGAGCGGTTTGGCCGCTTGAGCAACTTCAAGGAGTGTGTGCCGCTGCGAAGCGACACGGACTCGCGACTCACCTAGACGGAGCCAGGCTCTGGCATGCCACCGCCGCGACAGGCGTCTCGGAACGGGAGTACGCGGCACCGTTCGACACGGTGAACGTCTGCTTCAGCAAAGGACTCGGGGCTCCCGTGGGATCGGCTTTGGTGGGGACGAAAGAAACCATCGCTCGGGCTAGGAGGTTCAAACAAATGCTGGGTGGTGGCTTCAGGCAGGCGGGGATCATCGCTGCCGGGGCTCTCCATGCACTCGAGCACCACCGCTCGGGGCTCCCGGCAGACGTGGAGCACGCCCGACTGTTGGCGGAGGGCCTGAATGAGATGGAGGGGGTAGGCGTCGAGGTGGCGAGCGTCGAGTCGAACATCATTCGATTCGAGGTGAATGCGATGCCCGCTGGCGAGTTCGCAGATGCCTGCCATGGAGCTGGGCTGCATATGCTCCCGAACGGCGATCACGGCATGAGGGCGATCGCCCACCGCGATGTCGGCCGGGCTGACGTTCTACGGGCGCTCGAAATCATGACGGACGTTTTGGCTGGCCAGGCCTCGGACGGTCCGAAGGACTGACCGGACGGCGCTCTTGTAAGGTCCTCGTGAAATGGACGCTGACGGTCGTGGCGGGAATCGCGGCTCCCGTCCTGGTGTTACTTGTCTTGGCGATGGCCGACGGAATCCTCCAACAGCGGAGCTCGTCGGCGCACTTCGAAGTCCAGGCTCCGTTTGCCGCGACGGACACGACGGATCTCGGCTTGATGCCGACCGAACTCGTCGAGTCCTGAGTGGTGTTTTTACCTAGCGGACGTGGGGAACAACGACAGACGGCGTGACACGGAACAGGGTGTCTACCAGTTGGACCGAGTCATTCCCGTCGAAGGCGTGCGTGGTCGCGCGAAGATGGCGACCCAAGGGGACGTCGAAACGCTGATTCCGTGGGGAGAGGGGTTCGGGCAGGATCTCGGGGAGGCGTTCACACTCCGCGCGGAGAGCATTCGTAAGCTCGTAGACCGAAATGGCATGTTCGTGTGGGTGGACGAAGGGTCTGCCGTTGAGTGGGTCGCCGACGGGTACGGTGGGTTAGGACGCTTTTCGCCCGGGGATGTAGCGCGGCACTCGCAGCGCGTAGTCCCGATATTCCTGCCCGAAGCGCTCGACTAATTCTCGCTCTTCCAGCAGTACGATCGCGTGTAGGCCCGGAATCGTCAGGAACGCCATGATGTAGGCGCCGAGGTAGTTCGCGAACAGCGCGTAGGCGAGTGAGCCGAGAACGATTTCGACGTATCGAGGGTGCCGGATCCGGCTGTACACACCCTCTGAGAGGAGTGCGCCACCTTTGCCGTCGGCTTGGAGTTCAGGCACACCTGCGAGGATCCGCATCGTGAGGTGTTTCTTCCTCGCCAGTGCGAGCGAGGTCGCCGCGAGCCCGGTGCACGCCGCGAGGATCAGAGGGATCATGTGTGTCCCTAGATCGCGGCCTATCAGGAAGTCCCGGACGAAGTAGAGCGCTGCCATGCTGCCAATGATCTGCGCCACGGCCAGTGTGAGCGTGACCGCTGGACCGAGCTTTCGCCAGAACGAGACAAAGGGATGCACGTAGAACCACACCAGGAGTCCTGGTGGCAAGCTGATCACCAACAGGACGGCGAAGAAGTAGCGCCACTTTTCCATCGTGTCCTTCCTTGTTTCGGCGGGGCCCGGAGCGGAGGTTTAGGTCTGGCCTCGAGCACAGTAGGTGCCCGGTACAATTTAGGAGACATCATGCGGAAGCTCGCCACCCTTTTCTTTTTGGTCTTGGTCGCGTCGCCTGTTCACGGACAGGAGCGAAGGCCCATGACCACGGACGACGGCCTCAACATGGTCCGGGTGGGGGGAGCGACGATTTCTCCCGACGGAAGTTGGGTCCTCTTCTCGAAGTCGGAATTGGATTGGGGCGAGAACGAACGAAAGACGACCTGGTGGAAGGTCCCAGCCGAGGGTGGGGAGCCCTTCCGGTTCATTGGCGAGGAGGGTGGCTCGAGTTTCCAGTTCTCCCCTGATGGCACCTATGTCTCTTTTACCCGGACGGCGAATGAGAAGTCGCAGCTCTTCCTTCTGCGCACCGACGGTGGCGAGGCCACGCAACTCAGCGAGCATAAGACCGCCATTGGCTCGTACCGGTGGTCGCTGGACGGTAGCAAGATCTTCTTCGTCGCAGCCGAGCCCCGTCCAGAGGACGAGGAGAAGGCTCGCAAGGACGGCGATGACGCCATCTTCGTCGACGAGGGTCCGAACGGCCAACGGGATGGAACATGGACGAACCTCTGGTCGCTCGATGTCGGGTCCAAGGAAGAGACGCGCCTTACGGAGGAAGACCATCGGATTGCTTCGTTCTCCGTGTCACCCAACGGCGACCAGGTTGTCTTTACGGCGCGCACTGAGAATCGCCGTAACCAACAAAATCAGGCGGAAATCCACCTTCTTGACGTGACATCGGGTGAGACACGCCAGATGACGGACAATGAGGCTCCGGAAGGCCGACTGACCTGGGCCCCGGATGGGCGACGCTTCGTCTATGAGGCGCCGAGCGACGACCAGTGGGAACTCCGGCTCGACAAGCTCTGGATCATGGATGCGGAGTCAGGTGACCGTCGGATGATCTCTGAGGCGTTCGACGGTAACATCGGCTCGTTCTCCTGGACCCCAGACGGGTCCGCGATCCTCTTCAGTGGACTACAGGGGACCGACAACAACCTTTTTCGTCTCAACGTCGGGAACGGGAGCGTCGATCAGGTGACCCAAGCTGCGGGCTCTCTGAGCCCTTCATCCTTCTCCCGCGACCATTCACGCATGGCCTACGTGTTTCAGGATTTCGACACGCCTGCAGATGTTTGGGTCGCCAAGACGGATGGATCAGAAGGGCGGAGGCTGACCGAGGTGAATCCGCGGATCACCCAAGAGTTGGTGCTCGGTGAAGGGAAGGTCATCCAGTGGAACAGCGCGGACGGTACCGAGATCGAGGGCTTGTTGATGCTCCCGCCGGGACACGACGGGAGTTCACTACCCCTGCTGCTCCACATTCATGGTGGGCCGGCCGGCGTGTTCCGGAATTCCTTCGATACCAGAAATCATGTGTGGGCGGGACTCGGCTACGCGCAGCTTTTCCCAAACGTCCGTGGCAGCTCCGGATACACGGATGAGTTGCTTCAGGGAAACATGAATGACATTGGCGGGGGAGATTATCAGGACCTCATGACGGGAGTGGATGCGGTAGTCGACATGGGCCTGGCGGACCCGGACCAGTTGGGCCTCAGGGGTTGGAGTTACGGAGGCATCTTGGGCGGATGGACCGTTACGCAGACGGATCGTTTCAAGGGCGCGTCCGTGGGGGCGATGGTCTCTGACTGGACGTCCGAGTACGGACCGGGTTTCAATCATGATGTGCGGCTGTGGTACATCGGCGGGACACCTTGGGAGAACCCTGAAGAGTGGCGGCAGCGTTCCGCGCTGACTCATGTGGCCAATGTGACGACGCCGACGCTCATTTTGCATGGAATGAACGACACCACGGACACGGAAGCCCAGAGCATGATGTTCTTTCAGGCCCTTAAGGATCTTGGGCGTGATACTCGGTATATCCGCTTTCCGAGGGAGCCCCACGGGTTCCGTGAGCCCCGTCACCAGCGTACGCGGGACGTAGAGGAGATTCGCTGGATTCAGAAGTATGTGCGAGGTATCGAATGGACACCGTGGGATCGACCGACAGAGACGGAGAAGAAGGTCATCTCATAAGACGTATCTTTGGCCGACTTACTCGGACGAGTGATCACGGAGTACGAGAAGGCCCACCCTTCCGTGGGTTCTGCGGCGGTCTGTGAGGCCTCGCAAATGGCAGTGCGGACTTACGCGCCGACCGGGGGGCGCTCGACGCCAATGTGATGTCCATCGTGGCCGTGACCGCGGTGTTGATCGTCGGTGTCGTCGTCTATTTCCTTTCGCGCGGGGCCTCTGGCCTCGATCTCGGCGGGCCTTTTCCTCTCATCGCGATCATCGCGTTCGTGGCTTTGCTGCTGCGGCTTATGGCCTTTTCCCTCCGGGGCGACCCCTGGGTCGCCGTTACGGGAACGATGGCGCCCCCTGAGGGGTTGGCTCATAGCCAGTCGATAGCGGGTCCCTAGGCACGGAGGTCAAATGGAGAGGGCGGTTCTTGGTGGTGGGTGCTTTTGGTGCCTAGAGGCAGTCTTCGACATGACGCTGGGGGTGCATGCCGTTCGATCTGCATACACGGGTGGCTCCGTTGCAAATCCGACCTACCGGCACGTGTGCGAGGGGACGACCGGTCACGCAGAGGTCGTGGTTGTGGACTTCGATTCGGATGTGATCAGCTACGCCGACCTGCTCGAGATCTTTTTCGGCATGCATGATCCCACCACGCTTAACCGTCAGGGCAACGATGTAGGCACTCAGTACCGGTCAGCGGTCTTCTATGGGTCAGAAGCGCAACGCGAAACGGCCGAGGCCGTCATTGCCGAAGTCGAACGAGACGGCCCGTGGGAGGCCCAGATCGTGACCGAGGTGTCGCCGTTGGATTCCCTCTATATGGCGGAGGCCGACCACAAGGAGTACTTCGTGAAGAACCAAAGTCAGCCGTATTGCCGTGTGGTGATTGCTCCCAAAGTCGCTAAATTTAGGACGAAGTTTGCGCATCGACTTCAACCGAACCGGTAGGCTATGTGCGCGTGCATTATTGGAACATTGAAAGAAAGAATTTCCGGAAATCGCACGGTATAAGTCTGTCCAACCAACCCCAATTTCAGAATCCGACGTAGGGAGAGACGACGATGGCGAAGCCCGACGGGCCGCTCGTTCTAAAGTGGAGGGAACTCGCTGAGGAAGGCTACCTGTATGCCGAAATCTCGAGAATGCATCCCCCGTTTTCAGTAGATCAGGTACGCCACTACTGCCTCGGACACACCGGTCGGAAGGTCGGTGGGCCGATTCAGAAGGTTGACCGCTGGTACGGCTCCAATGTTTGGCTACGAGGTCCGAACTCGCCGCATGCAGAGCTGACGGAGAAGCAGGCGACTAAGGTTCTCGACGATTGGGACGAGAAGGCGGACCGGTGGAAGAAGTCTGGTGCGGACTGGGCGCGGAAGCTCAATGTCTCTGCGAGCACGATCTACATGCTCCGCCGCGGCGAGACCTGGAAGTACCTTGAGCATCCGAACCAAGGCCGGAAGCCCAAGAAGAGCCGGAAGAAGGGCAAGAAGTAAAGCCCCCGATCCGACGGTGAAGTCCCGGTCCGCTCATGGCGGGTCGGGGCTTTTGCGTTGTATGTTCGACCGCCACTTCGACATAGGGAGCTCTGATGAAAAAGCCCGCGATCGCCTTTGTCGGCGCTCTACTTCTCGCCGCCACCGGGTGTGCAAGCGCCGAAGATACGGCAGATGTGCTTTTCCTGGGCGGGCACGTGCTCGACGGCACGGGCGGTGACGCTCAATCGTCTGATGTGGCCGTGACCGGAGACCGGATCAGCTTCGTGGGGGACGCATCGACGGCGGGCGTGCAGGCCAGAGATACCGTGCTTGCCGCCGGCCTGGTGATCACTCCTGGCTTCATCGATATGCATTCCCATGCAGAGTTGGGGACAGACCATGGTCGCGACGCGAAGGCTTTCCTGTACCAGGGCATAACTTCGGTGGCGTTGGGACTCGATGGGGGTGGAAGTAGCGAAGTGGCAGCGACGCTCGCGGATTGGACCGCGAACGGAATCGGCGTCAATGGAATGTTGTGGGTTGGACACAACTCGGCGCGTCGTGAGGTCATGGGGATGGAAGACCGCGCTCCGTCCGCCGAAGAGCTCGATGCCATGCGCACCTTCGTTCGCAAAGGCATGGACGAGGGGGCCTACGGCCTCTCTTCTGGGCTCTTCTATCTCCCAGGGAACTACTCGGAGACCGAAGAAGTCATCGAACTGAACAAGGTGGCCGCCGAATACCCGGGCGCGATCTACGATACGCATGACCGGGACCTTGGCGCGGCGTATCCGTCGTTCGGATATCTGCGCTCCATCGAAGAGGGCATACGAATTGGAGAGGAGGCGGGCACGAAGGTCATTTTCAGCCACTTCAACGCTCAGGGTGCCGCGAACTACGGGAGGGCTCCGGAAGGCGCGGCCTTGATCGAGGCCGCGCGCGCCCGGGGAATCGAAGTGGCCGGAGCGCACCATTCCTACACGGCTACCCAGTCGAACCTCCGTTCCTATACGGTGCCGAGCTGGGTTGTGGCCGGCGGTGATACCGCGATGGTCCGCCGTTTCGACGATCCTGATACGCTCCCCATCGTGGACCGACAGACACGTGAAATGCTGGCCATTCGCGGTGGGGCAGATCACATCTTGTTCGCGGACCAGCGCCCTGAACTGAACGGGAAGACGCTACAGGATCTCGCAGATGAGTGGAGCCTCACGGCACCAGAGGCGTCGCGCCGCATTCTCCGGGAGGGCAACGCGGCGGTGATGAACCTGGGACTCTACGACCACGAGAACACGCGTTATCTCGCTCAACTCGATTGGATGATGACGTGCACGGACGGACGTGACCCTGGGCCGACGCGCCCGGTCACGCATCCACGCGCGTTCGGTTCCTTCACCAAGAAGATCAAAGACTTGGTCATCGATGAGGAGCTGATCACGCTGGCGCACACGGTCCGGTCCATGACAGGGCTTGCCGCGGACTTCTTGGGTTGGTCCGAGCGTGGTTATCTGCGCGAGGGGTACCTGGCCGACATCACCGTCGTCGACATGACTTCGGTAGAGGACATGGCCACCTACGAGAACCCCCATCAGTACTCGAGGGGCACCGTTCACGTGATGGTGAACGGGACGTTCGCACTTCGAGATGGTGAAGCGACCGACGAAATGCCGGGGCGGGCGTTGGTGCGGGGCGGGGCCGCGCTCGGACAGAACTAACCCGGGGGACGTCGAGAACTAGTCGGAGGACTCGGTGTCCGCTTCCGTACCATCTTCAGCGTCTTGGAAGTCCTCGCTCTCTTCGAACTCTTTCGGCTCGAGGCGACTCGGCGCCGGCGCGAGTGGGAGCGCGCCGCCCAGCAACTGCTCCGCAAAGTCCAGACGTGAGTCGACATTACGCATCTGCTTGCCCAGGTGGGCGACTTCAGTGCGTAGCATACGATACTCCGGACCCTGAAGCGGGTTCGGCGCATCGCCGTCAACTTTCTTGAGAATCCACTGGGCCAAAAGCATCCCAGAAGATCCGATTGCCCCTCCAGCGACGAACGCTGAAGCGACGGTGACCCAAAACTCCGGGCCCATGGTAGCCGTCCTTAGTGAGTGGGCGCGCTTTCCCACCTGTGTCTCATCTGATGAGCGTGGGAAACCGGAAGTTTCGCGACACCGGGCTGAAAAGCCAGAGATTTGGAACGCTGGGTGTATCCGCGCCATGTCGCGGTGACCTAATTGCGTCCGCCATCGAAGCCCATGCGTTGCCTGAATGCGGCGTCCGCGAATCTCACCTGCAAAGAGAGACGCTGGGAGGCGCTCTGAGCTGTTGCCTCATCACCGGCCTGGAGGGAAGCCGCCGCGAGTCCTATGAGCGACGCCATGCGCTCCGGCGCAAAGTCGAGCGCCTTCCGGAAAGCGTCCGCGGCCGCCCGGGGCTGCCCTGCCTGGAGGAGCACCGCACCCAGTGCTTCGTGTGGGGGCATGACGCTCGCAGGGGGACCGAACTCGAAGGGAAGCGTTTCCTCGAGGTCCGCAGCTTGAGTCAGGAACCCAATCGCGCTCTCGATGTCTCCGCCGTCCTGCGCGAGCAGCGCAGCCAGTTCCATATGGGCGATCCGCAGCCTCGGTTGAGTGTTCAGCGGCCCGGCGGCGAGCCTCGTGAGGGCGGCTTGGGCGCCGTCGCGGTCGCCATTTTTTATCGCAGCGACTCCGGAGATGAACGTGTACACCGGATGAGCCTCTAGGTCAGCGCTCAACCGAGCTGCTGCGTCCCAATCCCCGAGATCTAGGACATGGCGCGCGCGCATATTGACGAAGTAGTTCGCTTCTGAGGCGGTGCCGGTCCCGGATGCGACACGTTCGTGGCATTCGGCCATGCCGCGCTCAGCCGCTTCGACTTCTCCGCGTTGCAGCCAGCCGTAGTGGAGCCACGACGTATAGTGCCCACACACGTTCGGTGTGCGGCCGAGTTCGGCTTCGCGTCCGTTTTGCACGTCGCGCGCCCGAATGTTCGCCGCGACCAGATCGTCCCACAGTCCCATGGCTACGAAGATGTGCGACGTCATGTGTTGAGCATGACCGGCATCTGGGGCGATCTCGGAGTAGGCCCGTGCCGCCGCGAGACCTAGCGGAGCATGCACCGGATCATCGAAGGAGTGGATGATGTAATGGACGGCCCCAGGGTGTTGTGGGTTCGCCCGGGAGACCGGCAGGGCCTGTGCGGCGGCGCGCACGTACGTCGCGAAGTCGCGCTCGCCGTCGGTACTCCCCAGGATGGCGAGCGAGTAGAAGACTCGGGCTTCGAGGTCTTCTGGATGAGCGTCTGCCAAGCGGCCCATCGCGTTCATATAGGCCCGATCTCTCGTCCCTTTGTCGCCGTCTCCGTACAGCACATCGATCGCGGCGAGGTATTGAGCCTCTCGAGGGGACGGCGCTTTCGCCTGACGGGCAGCCGGACTCGGCGCGTATCGGTCGAGCGTGGCCATCGCGGCCGCTCGGTCCTGCTGCTGCCACAACGGATGGTTGTAGGTCATCGCTTCACCCCAGTACGCCAATGCGAAATCCGGATCAGCGTTCTGGGCGGCTCGAAATTCGATGGCTGCGTCCTCGAACTCGAAGGAGTGCAAGAGAAGCGTCGCCTGGAGGAACGACTTTTGAGCGGCCTCCGTCCCCGAATTGTCGAATTCGATCCAGCCAAGGCGTCGCTCTTGGGCGTCGACCGGCTGGAAGGAAAGGACGAGTACCGCGGCGAGCGCTGAGGGCAGGAGGGTCCGGCTCTTCATGTTCAGTACTCCGGGAATCAGTTGCTTCAGGTGAGTCACAGCGTTCAGCCCGTCCGGTTCCGGCGCAAGGGGGATCCGGAGCGATGACTAGCTTGGCTACGTTCTCCTCGTTCTTCGATGTGCTTCCCGCGGCCCTGCCATCCCCTGCTGAGAAAGTGCTCAAGCTTCCGCTCGATGGGCTTCGTGAGCGTGATCATCGTGAGAGGGTTGTTCTTGTTGCGGCTGCCGTTCGTCGAAGAGGCTCGTCTACAGCTGGAATTGGGAAGACAACGCAGTCCACTCAGGGGGCGAAGCGCAGGTGGCCATCGAGTTCGAGGACCGGGGCGAGGAGACCGAGATAACCCTGACGCACGAGGGATTCGGTGCCGACGGGCTCCGCGACAGCCATTCGGACGGTTGGACCAGCATTTTCGACCGAATGGCGGCTGCTTTCTAGGAGTCCCTCCGCCCCTTCACCATCCCCGTTCCGGCACGCGAAACCAGGGCCGGAGCCGTCCCTCTTGGTGCGCTTGCGCACCCCCATACCTGCGTCTATGGTGCACGCGTGATCCTCGGCAGCCTGTGGGGACGGCGTCGAGTGGTGTGATTTCGAGGGAGGACGGGATGGTGAAGTGCGGGTGGCCGCTGATCGCGGCAGGAATGCTCCTCCTCCCGGGTACGGGGGCGGCGCAGGCGTCGTCCAGCGGAGCGCTGGCCGCTCCGAATCAGTCCTGCATGCCGGTCACGCAGGCAAATGCCGACGCGAGCGCGGGGACTGCGAATGTCCAGCACGACGGGACCGCACTCCCGGGAATTGCATTTCCCGACATCTCACAGGGGTTCCGCGGGATCCCTCGATCGGCGCAACCGCCCCTCACTGCTTCGCAGCACCGCATCCTCGAGTGCACCTACTTCCTCGATGAAGCGAACGCGGAGATGCCATACACCCTCTTCATCCCGTCGACGTACGATCCGAGTACACCCACACCCCTTGTGGTCGACCTTCACGGCCTGAACATCACGCCGTTGATGCAAATTCTGTTCGATGGCACGACGGATCTCGCCGAGCGCCATGGGTTCATCGTCGTGGCTCCGATGGGTTACAGTGTCTCCGGTGGATGGGGGGCTAGGGCAGGAAATCCGGTCGAGACCGCTCGCGTGAAGCCGGGAAGCGAAGTCAAGTATAGGTCCGGGGAACTGTCCGAGATCGACGCCATGACCGTCCTCGCGGTCATCCGGGACAATTTTTCGATCGACGATGATCGCATCTATCTGATGGGCCACTCAATGGGCGGCGGTGGGACATACCACCTCGGTGGCAAGTACAGCAATATATGGGCTGGTCTCGTTCCTCTGGCCGGTGCCGGCGGCATCCGGGATGCGGAGAGTGCTGAGCGATTCAGGGGGCTCCCCATGTTGATCATGCACGGGGAGTTCGACTCGATCGTCTCGGCGGCTGGGTCGCGTCGCAGTGTGATGTGGCTCCAATCCGTCGGGGCTCAGCACCTCTACATTGAGGTGCCCGGGGTTGACCACGAGTTCTGGATCCGGCGGGGGGCGGAGAACATGGAGAAGGTGTTTCTGTTCTTCGATACGGTATCAAAGCGGACCAATATCGGGTTCGTCACTGAGAACATGATTCGATCCGGCGGACATTGAGGCCGTCGCTCCATGAAATACATACTCGCACTCGATCAGGGCACGACCAGTTCGCGCGCCATCGTCTTCGACCACGATGGGGGCATCGTCGCGGTCGCCCAGAAGGAGTTCGAACAGATTTTCCCGCGACCGGGGTGGGTTGAGCACGATCCGGATGAGATCTGGTCTTCTCAGATCGGGGTCGCTTCCGAGGCCATTTCCCGTGCGGGGCTGACTCCCCGGGAACTCGCCGCAATCGGCATCGCGAACCAACGCGAGACCACAGTGGTCTGGGAGCGGGCGTCGGGGCGACCGATCCACAACGCCATCGTCTGGCAGGACCGGCGCACGGCGGGCTTCTGTGACCAACTCCGGGAGGAGGGGCATGAGTCGACCTTCCGAGAGAAGACGGGACTGGTTCTGGATTCGTACTTCTCGGGGACGAAGGTCAACTGGATCCTCGAGAACGTGGACGGCGCACGGGTCAGAGCGGAAGCCGGGGAGCTGTGCTTCGGCACGATCGACAGCTGGCTCGTCTGGAAGTTGACCGACGGCGGCCTGCACATCACCGACGCGACAAACGCCAGCCGCACCCTGATGTACGATATCCACTCGGGGGACTGGGACGACGAGCTGCTCGGCCTCCTAGATGTCCCGCGCAGCATGCTGCCGGAGGTACGGTCATCCAGCGAGGTCTATGGGGAGACGTCGGTCGAGCTGTTCTCGCACCCCATTCCCATCTCCGGGATTGCCGGAGACCAGCAGGCGGCGCTCTTCGGCCAGCAGTGCACGGAGCCGGGCATGGTCAAGAATACCTACGGGACTGGGTGTTTCATGCTGCTGAATACCGGCACCGAGGCCGTGCCTTCGAAGAACAACCTCCTGACGACCGTCGCGTGGCGCATCGACGGGAAGACCGAGTATGCACTCGAAGGCAGCGTCTTTGTCGCGGGGGCGGTGGTCCAATGGCTCAGGGATGGGCTGCACCTAATCCGGAATGCACCTGAAGTCGAAGCTCTTTCACACACTGTGGACGACAATGGCGGCGTCTACATGGTTCCGGCATTCGCGGGGCTGGGCGCTCCCCACTGGGACCCGTATGCACGGGGGATGATCGTGGGTATCACTCGAGGAACGACGGCCGGGCACTTCGCTCGGGCGGCTCTCGAGAGCATCGCCTATCAGGTCGCGGATGTCCTCGAGGCCATGGAAGCCGATTCCGGCATCGAAATTAAGGAGCTTCGAGTGGATGGGGGGGCCGCACAGAACGACTTCCTGCTGCAGTTCCAGTCCGACGTCTTGCAGGCGCTGACCGTGCGGCCGGAGATCCTCGAGACTACTGCGCTCGGCGCGGCATACCTGGCCGGACTGGCCGTAGGGTTCTGGACCGATCAAGCGGAGGTGGCCCAACAGTGGAAAGCGAACCGGAGGTTTGCTCCGGAGATGGCTTCCGAGGCCGTCGATGTGCTGAGGTCGGATTGGCGCCGCGCTCTCGAGCGGTCGAAGGGATGGGAGAGTTGAGAGCGCACGGATGACGATCCGCCGAGAGGCGATGCTGCAGGCTCTGGAGGACCAGATCGGTCCCTGGGACTTCGTCATCATCGGAGGGGGCGCCACCGGGCTCGGATGTGCCGTCGATGCCTCGTCCCGGGGATACCGGACTCTGCTTCTGGAACAGCACGACTTCGCAAAGGGCACGTCGAGCCGTTCCACGAAGCTCGTGCACGGAGGAGTCCGTTACCTGCGCCAGGGGAACGTCGCCCTCGTCCTGGAGGCGCTGAAGGAGCGGGGCATACTTCTTCGGAACGCGCCCCACCTGGTGCATGACCTCCCGTTCGTGGTTCCCAACTACACCTGGTGGGAGGGTCCGTACTACGGCATCGGGCTGAAGATGTACGATCTCCTCGCGGGGCGGTCGGGGTTCGGGCGGTCCAGACATCTCTCAGTCGAAGAGACCCTCGAGCGGATCCCCACGATCGAGCCGGAAGGCCTGGATGGAGGGGTGATCTATTACGACGGCCAGTTCGATGATGCGCGTTTGGCGGTGAACTTGGCCCAGACTGCGGCCGAACAGGATGGGGTGCTGCTGAACTACCTGTGCGTCACGGACCTCGTTCGGGAAGATGGTGAGGTCCGGGGTGTGCGGGCAGAGGACCAGGAGACGGGGCGGAGCTACGAGATCCGGGCGAAGGCTGTGATCAATGCGACCGGGGTGTTCACCGACCAGATTCGGCGGATGGACGATCCCTCGGTGAGGCCGATGGTCACCCCCAGTCAGGGGGTCCACCTGGTCCTGGACCGATCGTTCCTCCCGGGGGATTCCGCCATCATGGTCCCGAAAACGGACGACGGGCGCGTGCTCTTCGCGGTCCCCTGGCATGACCGAGTCATCGTGGGCACCACGGATACACCCGTCCATGATGCCGAGCTCGAGCCTCGACCCCTCAAAGAGGAGGTTCGGTTCCTGCTTGAGCACACGGCGCGATACCTGACGCGCGATCCGAAGGCCGAGGACGTACTCAGTGTCTTCGCGGGCCTTCGGTCCCTCGTGCGTGCCGGCGATGATGGTGACACCGCTTCCATCTCCCGTGACCATGCGCTCCATATCGCTCCTTCCGGGCTCGTCACGATCACGGGTGGAAAGTGGACGACCTATCGGAAGATGGCGGAGGACACGATCGATCAGGCTGCTACGATTGCAGATCTTGAAGACCGCGATTGTGTGACCGCGACGCTCCCCATCCATGGACACTACCGAAACGCCGAGTCCTTCGGTGTTCTGGCGGAGTATGGGTCCGACGCACCCGACCTCCAGGCCTTGATCCGGGAGGACGCGCGGTATTCGGTGCCCCTCCACCCCGATCATTCCGTCGTCGCCGGTCAGGTGGTGTGGGCGGTCCGGCACGAAGCGGCGCGTACGGTCGAGGACGTACTGTCGCGCAGGACGCGAATGCTCCTCCTCGATGCGCGCGCGAGCATCGAGATGGCAGCGGGTGTGGCGGCGCTCCTGGCGGAGGAGCTCGCCCGGGACGAGATCTGGATCGAGGCGCAGGTAGAGGCATACACCGAGTTGGCGTTAGGCTATCTCATCACTACTTCTCCGGGAGAAGATTCATGACACCGTTCTTGGCTGAGTTCGTGGGCACGGCACTCCTGATTCTTCTGGGCGACGGCGTGGTTGCCAATGTCCTTCTCAAGGGCACGAAGGGGTCGGATTCCGGGTGGCTTGTGATCACGTGGGGCTGGGGGATGGCTGTGTTCGTAGCGGTCTTTTGTGTCGCCGCATTCAGTGGTGCCCACATCAACCCAGCCGTCACTGTAGGACTCGCCGTCGCGGGCAGCTTTCCGTGGGCCTCCGTCCCCAGCTACTTCGCGGCCCAGTTCCTCGGCGGCGCGTTCGGAGCATTCCTAGTGTGGGCTCACTACCATCCACACTTCGCGGCGACGGACGATCTGGATGCGAAGCTGGCCGTGTTCTGCACTGGTCCGGCGATCCGGAAGACCCGAGCCAACTTTATCTCCGAGGTCATCGGCACCTTCGTCCTGGTCTTCGGGGTGCTCTACATGGTTGCGCCGGATCTGGTCGGGTCGACTGGGACCGCTGGGGCGCTTGGTGCGGTCGACGCTCTCCCCGTGGGATTGCTGGTGCTGGCGATCGGCCTGGCGCTGGGAGGAACGACGGGGTACGCCATCAACCCGGCGAGGGACCTGAGCCCGAGACTGATGCACGCGATCCTACCCATGCCGGGTGGGAAGCGGGATAGCGACTGGGGCTATGCCTGGATCCCGGTGCTGGGGCCGATCGTCGGCGGAGTTGTCGCCGCTCTGGCGTACTCTGCCCTCGGTGGGGCCGGATGATCCGGGTAGGGAGGTTGCCTAGAGCAGGGTGTGGCAGGCGATCAGGATCGGCGGTCATCGTCCGGACGAACCCTGACTCCACGTGCCGGGCGTAGGCGCTCTTCCGATCGAACCTGCTGCCCGCTTGGAACAGGCAGGCGATCGTGAGGGCAATCAGGAGGGGCGTCACGAGCGGCGCCCTGATCATGCGAGGGATGCCCTGTAGCTAGTGTGGCGTACCCGTCGTGGCCCTTCAGTGATGGGCCACCGGCCGCAGCTTATCTCGGAAAGAGGTCCGGGTTGTTCGTGATCAGTCCGTCCACCCCCAGATCGACCAGGAATCGGGCCATCTCCTCCCGGAGTGAGTCGAACTGATCGGTCCTGGAAGCGCCGAATGTCCAGGGGATCACGGTCAGACCCGCATCGTGCGCCCGCGCCACCACCTCGGGTCGGTCCACGAGGAGGCTCTTCGTCGGCGCGATTCCGGTGGCGAAGGCTCTCACCCGAATCAGCCCCTCGGCTGACAGCCAGTCCTCGGCATCGGGCCCGGAGATCAGGTAGGTCAGCGGCAGCTCTGTGCCGAGCTCGTCTCGCAGGATCCGGAGACTCGCCGCACTGAACGACTGGATCACTATAGGGGTGTCCGGGTCCGCTCCTGGACGATCCAGGCCGTGCTGGCTCAGCTCAAGCAACACCAACCGCTCCATGTCGAACCCCCGATCGCCATAGACCTCCGGGGCCTTCGTCTCCGCGAAGATCCCCGCCCGTCCCCGCACGACGTCGATTACTTCCGAGAACAGGGGCACCCGAGCCCCGGCGAACTCCTCTCCAAACCAGGCCCCCGCGTCGAGCCGCAGGATTTCCTCGAGATCGAAATCGTTTGCGTACCACCTGTGTACCGACTCACCCCGAACCGTGTCCACCCGGAAGCGGTCCGGGAAGACGAGCTCGACGTCGGTGGTCCGGTTCAGCGTCAGGTCATGCAAGGCAATGAGCACGCCATCGCGAGTAATCTGAAGATCCGGCTCGACGTAATCCGCACCCTGATCGATGGCCAGCTCATAGGCGGCGAGCGTGTGCTCTGGTGCGTAAGCGGACGCGCCCCGGTGAGCTACAAGCAGCGCCGAGACCTCTTCGGCTGCCTCCTCCTGTGGGGCTCCACCCGAGTTGCTACCGCCATCCGAACAGCCGGCTCCGACGACGAGGACTCCGACCACAAGGGCCGTCATTACGGGGGACACCGCGCGCAGCCTCCCTCGAAGCTCTATGAATTGTCTGGACATGCGATGCTCTCGATCGGCGCCGCTCTCGCAGAGCGGTGGCGGCCTGATGACAAACAGTGAAGATCCGAGTCAGAAGAATAGCCGTTCGCGCCGCGGTCGCAGTGAGCGGCCCCGGTATCGCACACAGACTTCGCTTGCTCCGTCGCCCCGAGCCCCGGCGTGCGTGTCCATCTGAGCCGGCAGATCACGGAATGGCGTAACAAGCGCCTGGTTGCATTTAGATACAGATCTCGTGACTCAAGTAGAGATCGGGCGCGCGGGCGGGCGATCGTTTTGTCCTCGTGCGGGGTGCGGAGTCCTGGACGTTCGAGAACGGTGATTCTGTCCGGCTCTTTCCTCCCTTGGATCGGGTGATCCCGGACGAGCCTTCAGGTGCTTAAGCGCTAACCACCGCACGGATTACGAGGAACTTCGACGTGCTCGCCATGACCTGACTGTTTCCGAACGCGCGTTTCAGCTTGTCGAAGTACTCCAGGTGGCGGTTCCCGACGACCCAGAGTTCACCACCCGGTGCGAGCACTCGCTTCGCCCCGGTGAACATCTTCCACGCGACATCGTCTCCTTGCACTCGACCCTGATGGAAGGGCGGGTTGCACACGATGAGGTCGGCGGAGTCACCAGGGAGCCCGTCCAGACAGTCACCGACGCGGAATGTGGGCTTGGAGTACGACCCGGCTTCCCGGCCCTGGAAGGCGCGCCGGAACGTGTCCTCAGCAGAACGCATCGCGAGGTGGGATTCGTCGACGAAGGTGACCTCGGCGGTCGAGTCTGCGAGGGCCACCGCCACGCCGAGCACGCCATTTCCGCACCCTAGGTCGATCACGCTTGGACCATCCGCGGTAGCGGGAAGGTTCTCCAGAAGGAGGCGTGTGCCGTTGTCGAGTCGTTTCGCCGAGAAGACGCCTGCGTGGTTGACCAACTCGATCTTCGGACGGTCGAGCGGGACAACGGTTGGCTCCAGAGCCGGTGGGGACAGCGCCGGATCGAGCTCTGTGAAGATCAATCGGGCCTTCTTCTTGGCTAGCGATGTGCGGGTCGGCCCGAGGGTCTGCTCGAACAGCTCCAGAGTTGACGAGTGGATGTCGCGGGTCATGCCCGCAGCCACGATAACCGTGGTGGGCTGCAGCGAGTCTCGTAGCTGAACGAGCTGAGCTTCGAGGAGCGCGAGCGTCTTCGGGATCTTGATGAGGACCGCGTCCGCCCCGCCCATGTGGACGTCCTGGATCGGGTCGATTGCATTGCGGTCCAGATTCTGGCGTGTTGCGATCCACGCCACGTGCGAGTCCGATACGAATCGCACTTGGGCGGCTTCTTGCGTTTTGGTCGCGGCGGAGACCGCCGCTGAGATGGCGCCAAAGGCGTCGTTGACGATCAACACCTTTGCGATCGGCCGCT
This sequence comes from Longimicrobiales bacterium, assembly GCA_029245345.1. Classification (NCBI taxonomy): domain Bacteria; kingdom Pseudomonadati; phylum Gemmatimonadota; class Longimicrobiia; order Longimicrobiales; species Longimicrobiales bacterium. The sequence goes on along the minus strand of JAQWPM010000011.1, from coordinate 24,480 downwards.
CGCGCATGACCTCATCCAGGTGGGACAAGAGAAGCTCGTCGGCGGCATCCCAAGCGCGCAGGTTCGGGTCTCGCGTGGGTGGGTATCGGATCAAATCGAAGTCCCCTTGGGGGACGCTGAACTGTGTCTCAGCCATGATGGCGGCGGGGTCGGCGGGGTGAGTCGGTCGTCAGCCTACGTCGAACGAAATGCCCTGAGCCAACGGCAGCTCTGTACTCCAATTCACCGTGTTGGTCTGCCGGCGCATGTAGGCCTTCCAAGCGTCGGATCCCGATTCCCGACCCCCACCGGTTTCCTTCTCGCCACCAAAGGCGCCGCCGATCTCGGCCCCGGATGTCCCGATGTTCACGTTGGCGATGCCACAGTCGGAGCCGCGGTGCGAGAGGAAGTACTCGGCTTCCCGCATGTGGTCCGTGAAGATCGAAGAGGAAAGGCCCTGCGGAACGTCGTTGTGGATCTGGAGCGCCTCTTCGAGCTCGCCGATGGCCTCCGCCGGTGTCGCGTCTGCCGAACCGTACTCGATGATGTACAGAATGGGTGCGAACGTTTCGTCCTGAACGATTTGGTAGTGGTTCTCGGCAGATGCGATGCACGGGGCCACGTACCGGCCGCCCGGATACGCGTCGCCCTCGAGGACCTCACCGCCGCAGAGGATTTCACCACCCTCGGCGACGACCTTTTCTTGTGCCGCCTTGAACGCCGCGACCGTGTGCTCGTTCAAGAGCGGACCCATGAGTGTGTCGGGGTCGAGCGGGTCGCCGATCTTCACACCCTTATAGGCGTTCACGAGCCGGCTTACGAGCTCTTCCTTCACGGAGCGGTGCACGATGATTCGCCGCGTGCTCGTGCAGCGCTGGCCCGCGGTGCCGACCGAGCCGAATACGATGCCCGGCAGCGCGATGTCCATGTTGGCGTGTGGCGTGACGATGATGGCGTTGTTGCCGCCGAGTTCGAGCAGAGACTTACCCAGTCGCTTTCCGACGACTTCCGCGACGCGCCGGCCCATGCGGCAGGATCCCGTCGCGGACACCAATGGAATGCGGGTGTCGTTGAGGAGCCGCTCACCGATGCTCGGACCGTCACCCACAGCCAGAGCGAATACCGCTGGATCCACATCGTTTTCGGCACATACTTCGGCGACGATCTTCGTGACGGCGACCGCTGTGAGCGGGGTGCGCTCGGACGGCTTCCATAGAGTGGCGTCACCGCAGACCGCGGCGAGTGCCGCGTTCCAGCTCCACACCGCGACAGGGAAGTTGAAGGCGCTGATGACACCCACCACACCCATGGGGTGCCACTGCTCCCGCATATGGTGGTCCTGGCGCTCGCTTGCGAGCGTCAGGCCGTAGAGCTGACGCGACAATCCCACGGCGAAATCGCAGATGTCGATCATCTCTTGGACCTCGCCCTCACCCTCGGCTTTGATCTTGCCCATCTCGAGCGTGACCAGCGCGCCGAGTGCCTCTTTCTTCTCGCGCAGCTTGTTGCCGAGCTGACGAATGACCTCGCCACGATGCGGCGCCGGGACCTTTCTCCACACGAGGAAGGCAGCCTGCGCACGATCCACGATGGCGTCGTACTCCGCTTCGGTGACCTGAGTGACGCTGGCAATACGCTCGCCGTCGATGGGGCTCGTGACGTCGAGAACGGCCCCTGACCCCATCCATTCGCCGTGGTAGCCGCCGAGGTTGGAGTCTTCGATGCCGAGCGCGCTGAGGATCTGGGCCTTCGTCATGGTCTTTCGCTGAGTTGGGCGACCCGCGTCAGGTCACCGGAATGGCTGGGTAACTAGTTTCACAGGGATTTGTGGGGAGGGGAAGACAGTTCCCGCTAGCCCGACTGCTGCTTGTTCCGCCAGAACTCGCGGCGGTCCGATTGGGAGGTGTCGACTGCCGGGATCACAGCACGTACCAAGCGCACGTTCCCGCGCCCGAACAGCTTCTGAAGCTCGTCGAGCGTCTCATTGTCGGGTGTCACTTTCAGCGAGCGAGAGCGCATTCGCGGCGCACGGTCGCCGTTGTCGGAGCCGATCTGGAACCAGACAGGTGAGGGACCCGGGTGTTCCGCCATGACAACCTTGGCGCGCTCGAAGACCGCGGAGTCGACGTCGGAGCCGAGCTCTAGTTCGATCTGAAGCGCAAGCTCGCCACCACTGGTGACCTCTTCCAACGGCCGTGCGGCATCCAAGAACACCGGCGGATCTTCCTCGTCCCGTTCCCGCCCGCTGACCTTGCCCGACAGAAGAACGACCTCGTCTTGAGCGAGCACGTCCTTGTATTTCTGCCAGGTGTCACGGAATGCGAGCACTGTCGCCGTGCCCGTGAAGTCCTCGACGATGACCTTGCCCCACTCGGAGTTGTCTTTTCGAGAGATCTGCCGCTGCACAGAAGTCACGACACACGGTAGATCGACGGCTTGGCCGGGTCGGTCTCCAAGGTTTTCGGTTGCCACGGGCTCGAAGGCGCGCACCACTTCGCGGTATCGGTCGAGAGGGTGACCGGAAATGAAGAAGCCAAGTGCGGCCTTTTCCCGCTTCAGTCGTTCGGGCTCCGACCACTCTGGCACGTTCGGAAGCGGCGGGGCCTTCTGGGGAAGGTCGGACCCCCCGCCAAAGAGCGACGCCTGACCGGCCTCGATCTCTGCCTGGCGAGCCTGGACCTCTCCGTAGGCGGCGTCGAGCCCCGCGAGCAGGGCAGAACGATGTCCGAAAGCGTCCAGGGCTCCAGCTGCAACGAGAGCCTCACACGCGCGTTTGTTGAGCGCCCGAATGTCGATGCGATCCAGGAAGTCGAAGAGCGTGGTGAAGGGTCCGTCCTTGCGTGCATCGAGGACCGAACTGACCGCGCTGTGTCCGACCCCGCGGACCGCACCCATACCGAATCGGATCTTGCCCTTGGGTGTCACGGCGAACTTCCACGCGGATTCGTTCACATCCGGGGGGAGTACCTCGAGGGAGTCTTCCACCTTCGGGACGAATCGGGGGAGGTCTCGGCAGGCCCCGATGTACTTCACCACACTGTCCGTGTTGTCGAGCACGGAGGAGAGCAGTCCGGCCATGAACTGCGCCGGATAGTGGGTCTTCAGCCAAGCGGTGTGGTACGAAATCAGCGAGTACGCGGCCGCATGGGATCGATTGAAGCCGTACCGACCGAAGGTCTCGATTTGGTCCGCGAGTTCTTCCGCAGTCCGTTTGTCGACTCCGTTCGCCATGGAGCGCTCGAGGAATTTGCCGAGCTCCTTCTTGATGAGCGCGGCGTCCTTTTTTCCCACTGCCTTCCGTAGCACATCCGCTTCACCAAGCGTGAAGCCGGCGAGCACGGACGCGATGCGCATGACCTGTTCCTGGTACACGATCACGCCGTACGTCGGCTTCAGGACCTCTTCGAGATCCGGATGCGGGTACGAGACCTCTTTCCGCCCCAACTTTCGGTCGATGTAGACGTCCGTCATGCCGGAGTCGAGCGGACCTGGGCGGATGAGCGCGTTCGTCGCGATCAGGTCCTCAAACCCGTCGCAGCGCATGGCGCGGAGCTTGTCGTTTGCAAGCGTGGACTCGAACTGGAAGATTCCCGAGGTGCCGCCCCGCGCGATCATCTTGTAGACCGCCGGGTCGTCCAATGGGACGTCATCCATCGTCTCGTACGACTCACCCGTGTCCGGATTCGTGAGTGCGCCGCACTGCTCCTTCACCATCGCCACCGCGTCGTAGATCACGGTGAGGGTCTTGAGGCCCAAGAAGTCCATCTTGAGCATGCCCGCCTCGTCGAGGCAGTTCATGTCGTACTGGGTGACGACCATCGCGTCTTCGCCGTTCCCGTTCTTTCCGGTCTGGACGCTGACAGGTACGTAGTCGTCGATGGGGCCGGGGGCGATCACCACACCGGCGGCGTGAACCGAAGTGTGACGGGAGAGGCCTTCGAGCGTGATCGAGTAGTCGAAGAGCTGTTTGTGCCGCTCGTCGAGATTGTAGTACTGCTTCACCTCTTTGAGCCCGTCCACGGCTTCTTGGACTGTGAAGGCTTGTCCAGGCGCGTTGGGAATCAGCTTGGCGATCTTGTCGGTCTCGGACGGCTCGAATCCGAGCGCCCGACCGACGTCACGGATCACTGCCCGAGACTTCATAGTCCCGAACGTGATGATCTGGCCGACCGCGTCCTTGCCGTACTTGTCGCGCGTGTACTCGATGACTTCCGCGCGCCGCTCATAGCAGAAATCGATGTCGATATCCGGCATCGAGACGCGTTCAGGATTCAAGAAGCGCTCAAACAGGAGATCGAATGCGATGGGGTCCAGGTTCGTAATGCCCAGCGCGTACGCCACGAGCGAGCCAGCTGCAGACCCACGTCCCGGACCGACAGGGATGTCGTTGTCCCGAGCCCAGCGGATGAAGTCCTGAGTGATCAGGAAGTACCCGGCGTACCCTGTGCCCTTGATGACGCCCATTTCGTAGTCGAAACGTTCCTGCACCACCTCGGGGAGAGGATCGCCGTAGCGCTCCTTCGTGCCCTCGAGTGTTAAGAATTCCAGGTAGTCGTTCTCGTCCGTATGTGTCTCAGGGAGCGGGAACTCGGGCAGGTGGTACTTCTTCTCGAACGTGAGATCGACTGCGTCCGCGATGGCCAGCGTGTTCTCGATGACCTCGGGGTTTTCCGGGAAGCGCGAAGCCATCTCTTCCGCGCTTTTGAAGTACAACCCCTCGTCGTACTTCATGCGGTTCGGGTCGTCCCGGTCCTTACCGAGCCCGATGCACAGAAGGATGTCGTGCGCTTCGTGGTCTTCCGGTTTCAGGAAGTGTGAGTCGTTCGTCGCGACCACGGGCAGACCGAGGTCCTTACCGAGTTTGAAGATGTTCGCGTTCAGTTCCGCCTGGCCTGGCGTGTCGTGTGCCTGCACCTCCAGGTAGTAGCGACCGTCGAACAGGTTCGCATACCACTCGGCGGCCTCGCGGGCGCCCTGGTAGTTGTCTGCCGTCAGGTGCCGGGCGACCTCACCCGCCATACACGCGGAAGAGACGATGATCCCTTCTTGGTGCTTCGCGAGCACTTCCCGATCGACACGAGGCTTGTGGTAGAAGCCCTCCGTATACCCGATCGACGACAGCTTGATGAGGTTCTGGTACCCTACACGGTCCCGCGCTAAAAGCACGAGGTGGTAGTAGGCGCGATCACCCTTCCCCGAGCGCGATCGGTCGCGGCGGTCTCCCGGGGCGACGTAGGCCTCCATGCCGACGATGGGTTTGATGCCCTCTTTCCGGGCGGCTTTGTGGAAGGCCCATGCGCCGAACATGCACCCGTGGTCCGTGAGAGCGAGGCCAGGCATCTCGTGTTCTTTGGCCTTGTGCACCAGGTCCGTGATGCGGTTCGCTCCGTCGAGGAGCGAAAATTCGGAGTGAGTATGGAGGTGAACGAAGCTCACGTGCGCCGCGGACGAATGGGTGCTTAGGCCTGTGGGAGCCTCATTCTAGCTGGGTTGAGGGTCGGCGCCAGTCGGCCAGAAACGCCGTCGAGGAAAGGCGCGGGCTTTCACCCCTTTATGTTGGGAAGCCGACGGTTTGTGTCGCCGGCAGCCTGCGCCAGGACGTGCGTACCGTACCTCGAATGGCGGAGGTGTTCGTGCTTTGATCTACACCATTCGCCGGCAGTGCGAGGACGCCAAAGAGCCCTAGGGTCATGGCGTCTCCATTGGGTTCTGAGTCGCGCGTGAAGATCACGTTCCGTTGGCGGCCGAGGTGCGTGTAATACCCGTTCTCCCTCCTGCGCTGTCAGATTAATTCTGATCGAGTGCCCGGTAGGCCGGCGAACATCTCGATGTGGAACATGCCCATCCCGTTGAGCCGCTGGGCCATTTCGTCGTCAGGGACGGATCAGATCCCGTAACGGCCCGCTTCCAAAGAAGCCCCTTGGACTGTCACCGGCTCACTGAACTCGATCCACGTAGCCCGGTTCGCTCCGGGCGTCCACACTACGTCGTAGTCCAGAAGATCCCCGAACACGGATCGACCTCTGAGGACCGGGCGGTCATACTCGAGCGTGATATCAGTCGTGTTCACTGCTTGGGTGACGCCCCCGTGCTGGATAGCGCGTGGTTGGGCGCAGGCCGGAGATGCCAACCCAAGGGCAGCCGCAAGGCAAAGTGCGAACAGTGGGAGAGTCGGGAGACGCATGATGCGTTTCCCCGGGCGTTGCATCCCGCTGCCGCGCTAGGAAAGAGCGACAAGAGAGAATCTTGGGTTAGGCCGTCCCACAACGAAACGTGTTCAAGATCGTCTCAAGCTGGATCATATACTCGTACTTCTCTTTGGCCGGGGCGTAAATCCACCCGTCGACGAGGTACATACGGTTCTGCCCCTCGCAGATCACGGCGCGCGAAACGAGAGCTCCGGCCGCTGGCCAGCCGCGGTCCGGTGGGTTCTGCCACTCGGCGTGCACCTGGTAGGCGAACCACCCTCGGAAGTCGAACGGACCCGCCTCTGCATTGTCCAGGACGGTCACTTGGGGTTCGGAGTAATACCCCTCGGAAACTTCGTCCCGCCACGCGACGATGCCTTCAACTTGCATCTCCGCGGGGATTGGCGTGCGCCACGTCACGGCGATTTGCCGGATGAGCTCAGACGGGTCGGGCTGATCGTTCCGGAAGATGAAGACGGAATCCCGCTGAGCCCAACGGTATACCTCTGGCAGTAACAATTGGAAGCCTGCTTCTGTGTACAAGGTGTCCGCGAGTGCCGAATCGACTCCCGAGATGTACATCCGGTTGGCCACCCAATGGCGGTAGCGCTCGTCCATCATGTCGTGGATGCCGCCAAGGTGCATTCGCAGATCGTCCGCGCCGCCTCCTTCCGGTAGGAGCACCAGCGTCACGACTTGGTCGCGCGACCAGATTTCCCCGATCAAGTGGACGCCCGGGGTCGTAATGGACTCCTTCGTTTTATCGAGCGCCTCGGCCACGCGAATGTCGCTCGCCGGACCCACCAGCAGGATCTGATTGAAGCGACGTAGGTCACTCCAGTGCTCATCTACGGGGCTTTGGTACGTGACCGTAAACATCTTCTCGTCACGAACGGTGCGGATGGTGGTCTCGAGCGCACCGTATACGTCCTCGGACACTTCATCCCACAACTCAGGGCTCATGACCGCGATGATGCTGTTCTGATCGCCGTAGGCGATCCCTTTGCTCTCGCACGCGGCGGTGCCGAGGGCGATGCCACCGAGGGCGGCGAGTAACGCCAATCTTTTCATGTGTGCTCTGCGGTTGGGCTGCGAATCCCGGCGGTCATCATACTACCTACTAAGCGGGCGCGGGACCGAGGTTCCGTGCAAGGAGGGCTTCCGGGTCCGGACCCCGTCCCATGAATTCTTCGAAGAGGGACTCAGGATCTTCCGAGTCCCCCCGACTGAGGATTGAAGCCACGTAGCTTCGTCCGGTGTCGGGATTAAAAATGCCTTCGTTCTGGAATCGTGTGAACACATCGGCATCGAGTACTTCTGACCAGAGGTAGCTGTAGTAGCCCGACGCGTATCCGCCTGAGAACACGTGTGTGAACGAAGTCAGGCCGTGGTGTTGTGCCCAGTGGGGCTCCGCCGCGAAGCGCTCGAAGCGAGCCTGACCGAACGCCATGACTTGGTCGCCCTGTCTGTCATCGATTTCGTCGGGTGTGCCGTTTACGGCTGCTTCGCACAGTAGGGGCGCGAGCTCGTCATGTAATGCGAGGTCCACGGTCCCGAACGAGATCTGTCGCATCTGGGCCCATCCGCCCATGTACTGCCGCGCGGCGACCATTCGACCGAATAGCTCCTCGGGGACCGGTTCTCCCGACTCGTGATGTCTCGCGAAGAGGTCCAGCGCGTCGCGTTCCCACGTCCAATTCTCCATCAGCTGACTCGGGAGTTCCACCCAATCCCAAGCAACATGAATTCCGGCACGGGATGGGATGTCGACCTTGGATGTGCAGTGATGAAGGAGATGTCCGAACTCGTGGAAGGTCGTTTCGACCTCGCGGTGCGAGAGTAGGGCCGGGGCGTCCCCATCTGGAGGCGTGAAGTTGCCGCACATCACGCCGAGATGGGGGTTGAATCCGCCATCCACCGGCCCGCCCGTTACGAAGTTGTTCATCCAGGCCCCTTGGCGCTTCTCTTTGCGCGGGAACCAGTCCGTATAGAAAGCGCCGACGTGTACGTCGTCTTCGTCGAAGATCTCGTAGTAGGCGACCTCAGGGTGCCACACCTCTTCAATTTCCTTCTGTTCGATTCGGAAGCCGAACGTCCGGCGCACGATCTCGAACATCCCCGCCAACACCTGAGGCAGTGGGAAATAGGGCCGCAGCGCTTCGTCATCGATGTCGTAGCGTTTCTTTCGGAGGGACTCCATCACGAATGATGCGTCCCATGGCTCGAAATCATCCATGCCGAGCTCGGACGCGTATGCGCGCAGTTGCTCCACATCGCGACGCCAATAGGGCTCAGTGCGTTCTAGGAGATCACGCTCGAACTCGGTCGCGCGTGCCCCGGATCGGGCCATGCGGTCCTCGAGAACGAAATCGGGGAAGCGATCGTATCCCAGGATGCTGGCGATCTGGTCGCGTAGTCGCAGGATCCGGGCGAGCAACGGGCGATTGTCGAACTCACCGTCCCGGCAGCGAGTCACGTAAGCGAGATACACCTCCTGCCGGAGTTCGCGGTCGTTGGCGTACTTGAGCACGGGTTCGACTGAAGGGTAGTCCAACGTGACGAGCCAGCCATCGAGCCCTTCCTCGTTCGCCTTGGCCTTCGCTCGCTTGATTGCGGCCTCGGGAACACCCCCGAGTCGGCGTTCGTCACTCACCTCGAGTTCGTACTCGGCGGTGGCATCTAGGACGTTCTCGCTGAACTTCTGTTGGAGTTGGACGAGTTCGACCCGTAAGGCCTGAAGTTCTTCCTTCGCGTCGGGATTCAGGTCCGCTCCCGCGCGTTTGAACTCGTTGATCGTCTTGTCTAGATGTCGGCGGCGCAGGCCGGTCAGTGCCGCGGCCTCGTCCGTCTCTGCATACCTCTTCACACGCTTCCACAGGGCCGCGTTCAACGGTAGTGCCGACCAGAACGCCGAGATTTCCGGGAGTACAACGCCGAACGCTTCCCGGAGCTCGGGAGACTCGCAGACTGTGACCAGGTGACTCGCCGGAGTGAATCGTTCGCCCAGCACCTCACTCATCGCGTCCATGCGTGCGATGGTATTCGCCCACGTGGGCGGAGACGTGCCGTCCGAAATCGCGTCGATCTCGGCTTGTGCCTCTTCCAGGGCCTGCCGGATGCCCGGTTCCACGTGTTCCGCACGGATCTCGTGGAACGGAATCCGGAATTCGTCTGATAACAGAGGGTTCTGGGCGTTGGTCATGGAGTTATGCCAGTGTCCAAAATGTATTCGAAGAACATTGCGAAAGGTTTGATTCACGGACAGTGCCGCATTGCCGTCAGCGTGCCGTCAGCAACTCTCGCCTCGAAGCCCTATTTGAGGGCGGAAGCGAGCTGGCGTATTCTTCGTGCATGAGCTCTGCCCCAACTCCATCTCGCAAAGACACATCGTCGACGAAGATTTTGCGCCCGGTGGCGACGCTGGCGCTGTTATTTGGGTTGACCTGGCTGACCTCGCTCACCTCGACGGGGACGTTCGAGGGCGGGCGCCTGGCCATCCTGGTCGGGTTCGTGTTGCTCGCGGCGTCTGCGGCGGGTGCTCTGGCAGGGGCGACTGGGCTACCTCGACTTACGGGGTTCATCCTCGTTGGCATCTTGGCTGGCCCGTCGCTTTTTGGCATCATCCCGATCAGCGCGGTCGAGGACCTGCGCCTTATCGACGATTTCGCACTCGCGTTGATTGCTATGCTGGCTGGAGGCGAACTGAGGGTAGAGGCTCTCCGGCCTCAAGCGAAGGCGATTGCCGTGACCACGATGGTGGTCACAGGCGTCGTGTGGGTCGGTGTTGCACTGACGCTGCTCGCCGTGAGCCCCATCGTGCCCTTCTTGGCGGACCTCGCGTTCGAGGGCCGTCTGGCGGTCGGCCTCATGCTCGGTATTTGGGCGGCGAATTCCTCACCCGATCTGACCGTAGCGGTCATCGAGGAGAAACACGCGAAGGGCCCGCTCGTCGACCTGATTTTGGGCGTGACGATCGTGAAGGACGTGGTCGTGATCATCTTGTTCACGCTCACGCTCGCCCTGGTCACTCCACTCCTGGATCCTGCGGCCACGTTCTCACCCGCAGCCCTGGTGCACCTAGCTGAGGAGGTCGGAGGCGCGCTGTTATTGGGAGCTGGCATGGGCTGGGTGTTCTCCCAGTACCTGGGGGGGGAAGGCACCGATCCACGTTCGCCTTTCGCGACGTTCCTCTTCGCCTATGTGCTTGTCGTGTTAGCAGATGAGTTGCACGTAGAACTCTTGCTTGCCGGAGTGTCGGCCGGCTTCGTGATCGAGAACCTATCGCCCGCGGGCGATAGGATGATTCAGGGGATCCGGTCGGTCGCCGTGGTGATTTTCGCATTCTTCTTCGCCATCGCCGGTGCGAGTCTCGACCTGGGGGCTGTGGCGCGCTACGGCGTTGCGGCGTTGGCAATCTTCGGCGTGCGAGTGGCGCTCACCCGCTGGGCCACCATGAAGGGCACCGCGCTGGCCGGAACTTCCGTGCAGATTTCACAGCTCACGTGGAAGGGCCTGATCTCCCAAGGCGGTGTCTCCTTAGGGCTCGTGCTGATCATTCAAGAGGCGTTCCCGGATCTCGGCGCAGGAATCGTCGCGCTGGCGATGGCCGTCATCTTGGGCAACATCTTGGGTGGTCCGATTCTGTTGGGTAGAGCGTTGTCCGTACAGCTCGAAGACGAAGGAAAAGAGGCGACGTGAAGGACGAGAAAGAGTGGGAGGAAGATCTCGAGGAAGAGGACGAGGACTGGGACGAGGACGACGATTGGGAGGATGAGGAAGGAGAAGAGGGGGAAGAAGACGATGATTGGGATGATGACGATGACGACGACTAATAGTCGGTCCGCTCGGGTTGTGTTCGTTCAAGACCGAGTTCCTCGCCCGGGTCAGCTTCCCTCCTAGCTCACTGCCTGAGAGGAAAGAGGATGAGGATGAGTACACCGGTGTCGATGATGGAATGGGCGGCATGACCGACCCCGGGCACATTCCGCGCGCAGCTCAGATATACTGCAAAGAGCTCATCGAGACTCGCCCGATTCCGCGCATGTTGGAGCGTGGAGGGGTGGAGGCGTTGTTCGCCAATGCGGGAGCTGACGAAGGGGACACGGTCGTCGCGTGTTGCAGGGTCGGCTGGCGCGCGAGCTTCACACACTTCTCGGCTCGGTTGCATGGGTACGATACGAAGTTCTACGATGGGTCTTGGCATGATTGGGGATCACGCGTTGATCTTCCCTACGTTTTGGGAAATTCTAGGAGATAGCACGATGGACGAGCTTCTAACCACCAAGTGTATCCCGTGTCGAGGCGATGCTCCGTCGGCTACGGAGGAGCAGGTCGCCCGTTTTCTTCCGCAGATCCCTGATTGGGAGATTGTGCGTGTTGGTGGCGTTCCCCGTCTCGAACGCGTGTTCACCTTTCCCGACTTTCTCACGGCGCTCGATTTCACGGACGTCGTTGGGGAATTGGCAGAAGAAGAAGGGCATCACCCGGCTCTTCTCACGGAGTGGGGAAGTGTGAAGGTGTCTTGGTGGACGCATAAGATCCGAGACCTGCACGAGAATGATTTTGTGATGGCGGCGAAGACGGACTCGGCCTTCGCGGATCGGGCCTAGGAATTGCCTTCTCTGGGTCATTGTACTCCAGCGCACTGAGCGGCACTTTCCAGCCTGATATTGAGGGGCTGCGTGACTTATGCGGCCCGCCAGGCCACCCCTGCCAGGACCGTTCGATGCGTTTGCTTCGCGTCTTTCTCATTGCTGCCGTTGCCTCGTTCGCTCTAACGCAGAGCGTGCTGGCCCAGATTCCCACGCCCGAGTCCGTGCTCGGATTCGAGGTCGGCGCGGACTTCGAGCTCGCCAACTACGAACAGTCGCTCGACTACTTCCAGCGACTCGCTGCGGCTTCGGATCGAGTCCAATTGCAGGAGATTGGCGTCACGAGTTTCGGGCGCCCCTGGCACATCGCGCTCGTGTCGTCTGCGGAGAATTTGCGTGACGCTGAGCGGTATCGGGACATCGCACATCAGTTGGCGTATCCCGCGGCCGACATGTCCGACGAAGACGCTCGTGCGCTGGCCCAGGAAGGAAAGGCCATCGTGCACATCGACGGTGGTCTCCACGCCTCTGAGGTCGCTCACGCGCAGCACACGATTCAGCTGGCGTACGATCTCGTCACCGGAGATGCGGACCCGGAGATCGCGGCCATCCTGGATGACGTGATCCTAGTGTTGTGGTTCAGTATCAACCCGGACGGGCAGACGCTCGTATCCGACTGGTACTACGAAAATCTCGGAACCCAATACGAAGTGTCCGGGACGCCGTTCCTCTACCAGAAGTACATCGGGCACGACAACAATCGTGATGGCTACATGATCAACCAGATCGAGTCTCGAGCGGTCACGCGCGTGGATCGGTACTGGGAGCCACAGATCATCTACAACCATCACCAGACGGCGCCTTTCCCCACCCGCATTTGGATCCCGCCGTTCGCGGAGCCCATCAGCAAGAACGTGCACCCGCTCATGTGGCGGACGGTCAACTTGATCGGCATGTCGATGGCACAGGCGCTCGAGGAGCGCGGCCAGAAGGGCGCGATGCACATGGGGAGCGGGTTCGACAACTGGTATCCCGGCTTCATGGATCACGCGAACAACTTCCACAACGTCGCCTCGCTGCTCACTGAGACGGCGCTGTACCGGTATGCGACGCCCCACTTCTACACGGTCAACGACTTTCCGCAGAACCAACGTGAGTTGCGCCCACAGTCGCTCTATTCGAGCCCGTGGGAGGGTGGTTGGTGGAGGATTGGGGATGCGGTCGACTACATGCTCACCGCTTCGGTATCGGTCCTGGATGTCGCGGCGAAGTACAAGAACGACCTTCTCTACAACCGCTACCAAGCCGCCAGAGATGTTGTTGCTCAGTTCAAGGCCGGACCGCCGTACGGATTCTTCATTGAGCAGGATCAGCGAGATCCGGTCGCCGCGGTCGAGATGTTGCGGCGCCTCGCGTACAACGGGATCGGCGTGAAGCGTCTGTCCAGCGAAGTGACTCTGGACGGCGTGTCACATCCCGCCGGCACGTGGGTGATCCCAATGGATCAGCCCAACGCAAACTTTGTGCGGCAGCTGTTCGCGGTGCAGGACTATCCTGATCTGCGGGAGTACCCGGAGGGCCCGCCAGAGCAGCCTTATGACGTGTCCGGCTGGACCCTTCCTTATCTGTTCGGCGTGCGCGTAATCGAGGCTCGCACGCCGCTGGATGACGCCGTCCGCGGAGCGATGGAAGATCTATCGTCTGAGCCGCTCGGATGGCTGGCCGAAGGTGATGCACAGTCGTGGGACTCACCGCCGGGCGTTGGCTTTGATAGCCATCCAGTGGCGCGCGGAATCGTCCCGCCTGCCGGAGCTGCGTCAGGCGGTGGTGGCTCGCTGATTCTGGATCCTGCCCAGAACAATTCGTACAAGGCGCTTGCCGAAGCTTGGCGCCGCGGCGGGAGCGCTCGCTTCCAGTCGGGTGCGGCTGGGTCCGATGGCCAGGGCGGCTCGAGCGGCCGGTGGATCGTCTCAGGATTGGGCGGCGGTGTGCAGAACGAGCTCGTGGCCGACTACGCACTGCGCGCGTCCCGTGGGGGTTCCGCCGGTACCCCCGTTGGTCAGCCCCGTATCGGGTTGTACCGGCCGTGGAGCGCTAGCATGGACGAAGGCTGGTCGCGCTGGCTGATGGAGATGTACGGCATCGCCCACACGAATCTGTACAATGCAGATGTGCGTGCCGGCGACCTGAAGTCGCGCTACGACGTGATCGTGCTGTCGGACATGCGAGCGGGGCAGATCATCAATGGTTCTGCGCCGGGCACGGTTCCACCCAGGTATGCCGGTGGTATCGGTCCGGAGGGCCTGCGCGAGATCGATGCGTTTGTACGGGCCGGTGGTACGCTCGTGACGGTCAACGGCTCGAGTCAGCTCGCGATCGATGAGCTGCATTTGCCCGTGTCCAATGTGATCCAGGGTGTCTCGCGCGACGAGTACTTCGCGGGTGGCGCGATCGTCGAGTTGCTCGTGGATCCATCACATCCCGTCATGAGCGGCATGGAAGAGCGGTCCAAGGTCTTCATTGGTGGCAGCCCCGTGTTCACGACCGAGGAGGGCTTCGAGGGTCATGTGCTCGCCAAGTATTCGGAAAATGGCTCACCGCTTATGTCCGGCTACTACTTGGGTGAGGAACACGTCCAGGGGTATGCGGCCGCGCTCGACGTGAAGTACGGGGACGGAAGGGTCGTGCTCCTAGGCTTCCGACCGCAGTGGAGAGGGCAGCCGTTCGGGACCTTCAAGGTCTTCTTCAATGCCGCCCTGTACTCGAGCGAAGTAGCGGCTCAGGCGCCGGAAAACGACGATTTCTGGACGAAGCCGGAAAAGCCGGAGTCAGAAGAGGAGGAGGGGGACGGCAACGGCCGTCGCTAGTTTCGGTCGCGCACTACTCGATCAACTTGAGTTGTGCGGGGTCCGGATTTCCCTGGTCACCCAGAGGGACCTCGAGGAATCTGGAGTCCGTCTCACTCGGTGCGTAGTGCCCGGCGAAGCCCAAACAGGTCGATGTTCGGCAAGGTCGACTATCGAGCACTGTTTTCCGAATCCCGGCATATTTTGTTTACTTCTTCGATGAAACTCAGAACGGGTAGGGAGGGGTAGAGGACCGCATGGCACCACTGACGACGTGGGTTAAACGGCTGCTGATCGCCAACGTTGTGATCTTCCTGTTGGCGCAGCCCGGCTCTCCGCTGTACCAGCTATTGGTCTTGTATCCGCTGCCGTTCGCTCTATTTCGGCCGTGGGGCGTCGTGACCTACATGTTTCTCCACGCCGGAATGGGCCATCTGTTCTTCAACATGATCGGCCTGTTCTTTTTCGGGCCGCGTTTGGAGAATCGGCTCGGCGCGAAGGGCTTCCTCTGGCTGTACTTCCTGGCAGGACTCGGCGGTGCCGTCTTCCATCTGACCTTCAATCGGACCGCCTCGGTCGTGGGCGCGTCGGGTGCCGTGTACGGTATCCTCCTCGGCTTTGCCATGTTCTGGCCGCGTGAGCGGATCTACATCTGGGGGATCTTGCCCGTCGAGGCTTGGCTGCTCGCATCACTGCTGGTCTTCGGGAGCCTCTACTCGGGAATCAGTCCTTCCGCTGGATCTGGGACAGCCCACTTCGCTCATCTGGGCGGAATCGCGTTCGCGTTCGCTTTCCTCAAGTGGTGGGAGTGGAAGAAGGGCTCGGCGCAGAGGTCGTTCCAGAAGCAACTGCACCCCCAGGCGACTCCTAAGGGTGTCGTGGGTGACAAGATCGCTCAGGCCAGATGGGAAGGGATTTCCCTTGACGGGCTGCATGAGCTGAATCGCGAAGAGGTGGAGCGACTCCTCGGCAAAGTGGAGTCGGACGGCTCCGGAACGCTGACACCCTCGGAGCGAACGTTCCTAGACCGGATGTCCTCCCGATAACTGGGTGTTTCGTTGGCTCGTGTGAGCCGAACCCAAGCCAGTTTCTGTATCACACCTTAGGAAGCATGGATCCGCGTTGACGGGTCCGTCCAGCGCGAGCATTCGACTTTTCGGAGCGCTTGAATGAACACCGACGAAATCTCCCTCGCGGGTCGCACGACGCCGATTGAGCTCGGAGCGGATGAGTTCGCTGAAATCGGTCATGCGCTTGTCGATCAGATCGCTGACTTGCTGTCCGGCATGGGGGATCGTCGGCTGGGCCCGGACACAGATCCGGCCGAGATGAGGAAAGTGCTGGGTGCGGACGCGGGGCTGCCTGAGGCGGGCACTGATGCGGCCGGTCTGATGCGCGAGACCGCGGACATGCTCATCGACAACTCCCTCTACAACGGACACCCGCGCTTCTTCGGATACATCACTGGTGCACCCGCCCCGATCGGAATTTTGGGTGACCTTCTGGCCTCAGCGGTGAATCCCAATCTCGGCGGATGGTTTCTTTCGCCGATGGCGTCCGAGATCGAATCACAGGCGGTGCGCTGGATTGCCGAGCTGATCGGATTTCCGAAGGACGGGGACGGCGTCTTGGTGAGCGGCGGCAACGTCGCAAACATGCTCGGCTTCTGGGCAGCCCGGGCTGCGAAGGCACCCTGGGACGTTCGGGCGGCGGGCATGCACAGTGCGGAGAGGCGGACGCTTCGGGTCTATGCATCGGCCGGGACCCACACATGGATCCAGAAAGCCGCGGACCTGTCCGGGATGGGTGTCGACTCGATCCGGTGGATCGAACAGGGCGCGGAGGATTGCATAGACGTCGGGAAGCTCCGGGCAGCGATCGAGGCTGATCGGGCCAGTGGAGACGATCCGTTCATGGTGGTCGGGACGGCGGGTTCGGTGAGCACCGGCGCCGTGGACGACCTCCCCGCGCTTCGAGAACTGTGTGACGAATTCAACCTTTGGCTGCATGCAGATGGAGCGTACGGCGCCTTCGCCGCCGCGGCCGACAACGTGCCGCCGGAACTCAAGGCCATCGCTCTGGCGGACTCGGTCGCGCTTGACCCTCACAAGTGGCTTTACGCTCCGCTCGAAGCCGGGTGTGTGCTTGTTCGGGACCGCGACGCGCTCTTAGCCGCCTTCTCCTACCGGCCCGAGTACTACCGCTTCCAGGAAGAAGAGGGCGTGAATTTCTTCGAACGGGGCTTCCAGAACTCGCGAGGCTTCCGAGCGCTCAAGGTCTGGCTCCAGCTCAAGCAGGTGGGCCGAGCTGGGTATCAGCAGATGATCGAAGAGGATATCGAGCTGGCACGGGCGTTTCACAGCCTCGCGGTCGAACACACGCACCTCGAGGCGTTCACGCAGGGCCTGAGCATCACGACGTACCGGTACGTGCCTACGGACTTGGCGGAACGCAGCCGCGAGCCCGCCGTGCTCGAATACCTGAACGCGCTCAATCAGGGCATCCAGGACGCTATGGGAAAAGGCGGACAGGCGTTCGTGTCGAACGCCTTGATCGGAGAGATCTACGCGCTGCGCATGTGTGTCGTGAACTTCCGCACGGCTCTGGAAGACGTAGTGGCGCTCGCAGAGATCAGTGTGGAGTTAGGGCAGGGGCTCGATCGCTCAATGCGTCCGGACGCTCTGCGAGATGGCTGATTCCGCCCGGTACCCGATCCCTTCCCGAGTCCATCGAGTCGATGAGACGATTCAGCGGTCGCGTTTCATTACCACTGCGGCGCACGCTCCGGACGCGGAGGCTGCCCAGGCCTTCATTCAGGCTATCCGGGACGAATTCCCCGACGCGACTCACCACTGCTGGGCGTTCGTAGCGGGTCCTCCCGCGTCTACCACACACATTGGGATGAGTGACGACGGGGAACCACATGGGACGGCCGGTCGGCCAATGCTCACATCGTTACTTCATGGTGGAGTGGGGGAGATCGTCGCCGTGTGCACGCGGTACTACGGGGGTGTGAAGCTCGGCACTGGAGGCTTGGCTAGGGCCTATTCAGGTGGTGTGAAGCTCGCTCTCGAAACACTGCCCACGGACGAGAAGGTCACCCGCGTGTGGCTCGTCGTTACGGTCGGGTATGCGGATGTGGACGGTATGCAGCGCCTCATCGACGAGTTGGACATCGTCGTGGAGAATGAGGAGTACGGTGCGGAGGTGCAGTATGTGCTCGGAGTCCCATCGCCCGATGAGGAGGTGCTTCGCACCTCTGTGGGTGATCTGACTAGAGGGAAGGGGCGGGTGGAAGTGCAGTAGCCCGCTTTGATGCGATCAACCGTAACGCCCGTCGATGGCTCGTCGGTACGCGAGCCTGGCCTCGCCCTGACAGATGTGGCATTCCGTCGCCATTCCGTCGTCGTGATCACACGTCAGAAGCGCCTGATAGCCGGGGAGCGCGGCGCATCCGCATGCGCAGCCGATTCCGTCTGCGACGTTTGGGATCTCCCGAACCATGTCGTAGATCTCGAACGTCGACTCAGGGAAGGCCGACAGGGTTTCCCTGCTCAGGATGCCGTCGCCTGTGATGCCCTCCCTAGGCTCCGGATGGCGAAGCATCGGGGCCGACCGGGGAGATGGACGGAGGCTGAGTGCCGCGGTGGCCCCCATGGGGAGCTACCGCAGGAAGTTACGTCGTGGGCACACGCGAACTCGAACGCTAGTTGCCGCCGCCCGGGGGCGCCGGCGTGATCATGATGTGTGCTCCGGGTGTTCCGGCGAACATGATCCATGGAGCTGAGGGGCCGGTCGGTTGCTGCGGGAGCCCGGTGGACTCAGTTGTCGCCCACGGCGTGTAGATCGCCCAGCGGAGGAACGGGGCGATGATCTCACCCGCTTCAGCGTCATAACCTTCCCCGTGCATGATGTAGACGGTGGCGGGTGCCTCAGGCATGGCGAGAGTCCCGGCGTCTGCTTCGTCCCATCGGCGTTGCGTTACTTCTTGGGAATCCGTCACACCGTTCTCACGGAGTTCTCTGCCGCGAGACATATAAGGGTCGATCGAGTCCGCATAACACGCGACACTCCACGCTTCCTGCGTCGGATTGTTCGCGAGGCAAATAAGCGAATTCGAGCCCTCGCGCAGCGTCAGCGTGGTACCGTCGTCGCGGAAGCCGACCACTTTTGCTCCAGCACGCTGTCCAGCTGGCCCAGCCAGAACGGCTTGG
This sequence comes from Longimicrobiales bacterium, assembly GCA_029245345.1. Classification (NCBI taxonomy): domain Bacteria; kingdom Pseudomonadati; phylum Gemmatimonadota; class Longimicrobiia; order Longimicrobiales; species Longimicrobiales bacterium. Next base: position 5,662 of record JAQWPM010000011.1, on the reverse strand, counting down.
GCGATCTGGATCTCAGCCGATGGCGCCTGGGCTTTGGCGTCCGTTGTCCCGAGCGCGACGGCCAGTACTGCGCCCAGGGTTCCGATTCCATTCGTGATGCTGCTCAAATGGCGATGCGCCATGAGAATCTCCATGAAATTCAAGTACTTCTGAGCCATTGTAGGGAGCCTAGTGCTCCCAGTTCCCAAACGGATCTTCCAGCGACGGGCTTTGCGGCGTGAACATCTCCGCGCCGTCGTCTGTGATGTACATGCAATCTTCCAAACGAACCCCGAACTCACCCGGCACGTAAATGCCCGGTTCGTCGCTGAAGACATTGCCCTTCAGCAGCGGGGTTTGATTGCCCTTCACTAGGTACGGCCATTCGTGCCCATCCATCCCGATCCCGTGGCCGACGCGGTGTGTGAAGTAGGTGTATCCTGGCCCGTAGCCTGCGTCCTCGATCACCTTCCGTGCTGCTGCGTCGACTGCTTCAGGAAGGACACCCGGAGCTGCGGCTTCGAAGGCGGCGGTCTGCGCAGCGTGCTCGATCTCGAAGCGCTCGGTCATGATGTCGGTCGGCTGACCGAGCACGAACGTGCGGCTCATGTCGGACCGGTACCCCTCGACACCACATCCGCCGTCGATCAGGAGGATCGTGCCTTCGCTGATGACCTGCGGTGTGATTGAGCCATGCGGGAGCGCCGACCATTCGCCTGTCTGGACGCTCGCACCGCCCGCAAAGCCGAGACGGTCGTGTGCCATGCTGATGAGACGGCTCACGTCGCCTTGGGTCATCCCTTCTTCCATGGCGTGGTAGGCTGCTTTGTAGGCCGTGAGCGTGACCTCGTTGGCGAGCGCCATGAGAGCGATCTCGTGATCGTCCTTCACGCCACGGCAGCCAGCCGTGATCGGGGTCGCGTCTACGACGGCGACTTCAGGAGCCGCCAAGGCGATGCCGTTGCTGAAGCGGAACTGCATGGTCTCTTCGGCCCCAAGATACCCGCTACGGATGCCGCGGTCGGCGAGGCCTTGAGCCACGCGATCGTACGGACTCTCGTGCTCTTCCCACGTGTAGACCTGACCGCCACCCAGCGGACCAAGGGCGAGTTGCTCGCGTGCACGATCCTCTTCGAAGGCCGGACAAACCACGAAGGCGTCGCCCTCGACGGGAATGACCACCGTGAATAGGCGTTCGCTGCCGCCCCACCGAATGCCGGTGAAGTAGACCATGGATGTGCCGCCGCAGAGCGCGAGCGCATCCACGTTGTCCCCGCGCATCAGCCGTTTGGCGTTCTCGACGCGGGCGGCGCGCTCCTCAGTCGTGATGGGGGTGGCGCGGTTTGCCCAAGACTCGAGACGTGCGATCGACGGGGGAAGCTCGCTGTCGTCCGCGCTGGATGTGGCCGGGGCATCACAACCGGTGAGGGCTGCTCCAGCCGCGACAGTCGCGGAGGTGCCTAAGAAGTTACGACGTGAAATCATGGGAGGTCTCCACAGGTGTGGCTAAATTCAGGCGGGCATCATACGGTCCGCAGGTGGTTGGGACCACAGTTGGACTTTCCTGGTCGGGGTTTAGGGCGGTGACGGTTTCGGCTTGTCCGCAGGGCGAGTGCCCGGCACGTTCTCCGTAGACCAAACACCTAGGAGGCATACGTGCGGAGTTCAAGAGTTGCGGTTTTGGCCACGATTGGATTGGTGGCTTGCGGGGGTGGTACGGAAGGCGTCAGCGAAGCGGGCGGTGAGATCGATGTCGTCGCACGAGGTGCGTCGCTGGAACTCCCGACCGAGTACACCCCGCCTCCGGGGGAGGCGCTGCATCACCAGACCGCGGGCTTTGCCACAGTGCTCTGCTCCGGTGTGTTCATGACCGGACTCGACCCGGCCGATGCCGCGGCCAACGTGGGCGGATTCACGAGTCCATTCCCGGAACGCGCACACGTGGTCGACACGGTCGTCGACTTTGAGGACCAGCGCGTGACGCTCACCCTCCCGGACGGCACCGTCCGGACGGCTAAGAAGTACAAGAACCAGGGCTGTGTAGCGTCGCCGATCGGCGAAGATTCGATCTACTTTACGCCGACCGATGTCGCTCGAAACCTGCCGCCGGCAGCCACGACACCGTGGCCTATGGGCGACGTGCTCTCCGACGAGCCGTTCCCTGCGGAAGTTGATATGGACAAGGTCCAGGAAGCGATCGAAGTGGGCTTCGGTAGTGCAGACGCCATGACGCTGGGGTTCGTTGTCACCTACAAGGGCCGGATCCTGGGCGAGCGGTATGCGGATGGCATCGACATTCATACGCCGCTCGAGTCGTGGTCCATGGGCAAGAGCCTGTCGGGTTCGCTCATGGGCGTGCTCATTGAACAAGGCGCGTACGAACTGTGGCAGCCAGCCCCGATCCCGGAGTGGTACGAGACAGACGGTGATCCGCGGCAGGAAATTCGCATCGGCGACATCATGCAGATGTCGAGCGGGATCCGAATCAACGCCCCGGGGGATCCGGAGCACGTCTCGGACACGACCTACGAGGACCACTACTACCTCTACACAGGCACCGTGAATTCCTTCGAGTACGCAGCGACCCGCCCGCAGCAGTGGGAACCGGGTGTCGTCGGTCGGTACCGAAACACCGATCCGGTCCTGACTAACTACTTGCTCCGGCTCGGCGTCGAAGGGAGAGGGGAAGAGTACCACTCGTTCCCGCAGCGGAACCTCTACGACAGAATCGGCATGCGGGATGTGATCGTTGAAACGGACCCATACGGGAACTTCCTCGCGCAGGGGTACGACTTCATGCCTCCGAGGGATTGGGCTCGGCTCGCGAATCTGTACTTGCAGGACGGGATGTGGGACGGCGAGCGGATTTTCCCGGAGGGTTTCGTGGAGTATGCCAGTTCTCTGGCCCCCGGATGGGTGGCGGACGGACGCCTGTTGTACGGCGGGGCGTTCTTTTGGGTGAACGGAAACGAGGGATGGGCGAGTCTCCCGGCGAGTGCTTATGGCATGCGCGGCGCCGGCGGACAGAGCACGACGATCGTGCCGACACACGACCTCGTAATTGTTCGTCTGGGTAAGTACACCGGGTCAGGGCCCGGTGGACAGGCACTGAATGCGGCGTTCGACCTGCTTATGGAGGCCATCCCTCCGGTAGAGGGGAACTAGGGCTGACGTAGGGAGGACTAGGGGGGACTGGGGACGGGGCGGATGGGTAATCTCGGAATCGACTACGGCTCGCTTCACGAAGCCCTAGTGGACGCTCGGGTCGGGGCGAAAAAAAAGCTCAAGTCGCTTTCGCTCAGGATTTTGAAATGGCTCGCCATGGGGATCGTCCTCGCGACGATGCCCATGGCGGTCCTCATTCGCGGCGGTGTGTTCGCCTACCGGGAGTGGGCGATGGGTACGTGGCCTGCATTCGGTCTGGCTGTGATCGCGACTGCTCTGCTGCTGTCACTATATGCCTGGGGCTTCAGCGGGAAGGTGGGTGCAGGGAAGAGCGTGCGGTGGATCATGACCCGAGGTGCGGCTCTCGTCGCGCTCGCCTACGTGGGGTATGGATTGGTCTACGTGGCGAGCGCGAACGTGAAGACTCCTGATGTGCGGGACGAGTATGTGGCCCTCCATCCATTGTTACGGATTGCGTCGAGCCTTTTGTTTCTCGTGGATCCCGCGTCGGTCATCACGGACGCGGGCCGCACGGAGCAAGATTACTTCGCAATCGGGCTTCCTGTGAACGAGGCCTCACTCCACTTCGCACAGGACGACGGCTTCGTCCACGCGTTGGATATTCGAACAACGGAACGACACGAGTGGAGTAACCGGGCGGTCGAACTCGGCTTTTGGGCACTGGGCTTCAATTCACTCAGGCACGTGGGGACATCAGATCACCTTCACGTGTCGCTTAGGCTCCCGGAGTAGGGCTACTCTTCAGTGGCACAAACGGCCTCTGCTAGCCCTCAATAGTCCTCCTTCGAGGCGTCCGCCAGTGACGCCTGGAGACCAGAAATGTTCGTGAAGTCATCCAACGTCGTCATCGTGGCGTTACTAGGGTTCTCTATGGCCGCATGCTCGGGCAGTGAGCCCGACGCGGGGCAGATCACCGAAGAGGCTCCTGGCGCCGTGCCGACGCTTGCCCGTGCAACGTCTGCCGGCCTCCGCAACGCGCGACAGCCCATGGACCACATGGTGACGGGCGCACAGCCCTCGGAAGTTCAGGTCGCCCAATTGGTGGACGCCGGATTTGATCGGTTCATCTCCCTGCGTCCGACATCTGAAGACGGAGCCGGATGGGAAGAAGCCGGCCTCGGTGCAGGAGTCAGCTTCGCGCGGCTTCCGATTCGTGGCGGGGCGGACCTCACCCGTGAAAATGTCGAAGCGCTGGATGCACTGTTGAGTGACTCTGATGGCGAAGACACCGTCCTCTACTGCGCGAGCGGCAATCGCGTTGGCGCCTTACTCGCGCTCCGTGCGGCGTGGTTGCAAGGCATGCCTGCCGACGAAGCGATCGCGCTCGGGCGGGCGGGCGGGATGACCCGGCTCGAGTCCGTCGTCATGGAGTTGTTGGGCGTAGACAACTAACTGCGCGGGGGGGGGCGGCGCGGCGACGCGCGACCCCTCGAATAGCGTCGTCGAGTACCTCCATAATGAGGGGAGTTACCGGTCCCAGGCGGTTGAACCGCGGGTGGGGCTCGTTTAGCTTTTCCGGCTCCCAGTTGGTGTGCGCTGGGGAGCCCCAAAGGGGCCTGTAGCTCAGTTGGTTAGAGCGCACGCCTGATAAGCGTGAGGTCGGAAGTTCAAATCTTCCCAGGCCCACTTTGAAAGCCCGCTTGGTCGTTCTGACCTGGCGGGCTTTCTTCGACAGTACGGTCAAGAATTTGAACTGCCGACCTCACGACGGGCACCAAGCTGAAGCCGGAAGTTCACTCGGAGGCGCGGTCAGCGCCGGAGAGGAGCGCAGGTCAAATCTTCCCAGGCCCACTTTGACAACACGGTGCCCCCGTTGCACTTCGGTGCGGTGGGGGTTTCCTGTTTCCTGTTCACGATCACCTCTGCTGTCAATTACTGCTGTCAGGAACCACCGGATGCCGCCCTCAATTCTGCGCGGATGTCCTCCGGTCCAATCTCGTCGTACACATCTCGGAGCGTACCATATCGCGTCCCACTGATTGCCTCCTGTACTCCTGGCGATAGCCGCCGGAACAGTGGGTCCCTCCACACCAGATCCGTTTCTCAGCGTGGAACCCGACGCCCCTGAGACGCTCACTGAGCCCCTCTCGTTCTGCCTCCGGCACCTTCGCCACCCAATCGGCCTTCGCTCGCCTGAGCCACGTCTGACACGTGTGGCGCGATCTGCACGCGCCGTCCCTCCCCGCGAAGATCGGCACTGTTCCGACACCCCGGGGCAGGGTACGCAACACGTCCAAGGCTGGCGTGGTCAGTGGTGTGATGCCCCGTCTCCCTGCCGCCCGTACTGATCGAGTACTTCTTGATCCACCCCATTTGCTCAAGTTCCGTCAGCGTCTCGTTCAGCGTCTCCACGGATTCATCGAACTGTCTGCGCACCGAACGGAAGAGGTTTTGGGGGACGAAGTCAGGAGCATTTTTCTTGCGGAGCCATTCCAGGACCAGGATCTGACGCACGTTTGGACGCTGAACAAACAGTCGCACCATATGGGCACGGAAG